>JBIOTW010000031.1:0-41498 GCA_044866355.1 Candidatus Limnocylindria bacterium
AGTTCAGGCGCCCCATGACCCGCATGAAGGCTGGGACCAGCAGGCCCCGCACGATGGTGGCGTCGATGAGGACGGCGAGCGCCTGGGCGAAACCGATGGCCTTGAGGAACAGGATGTCGGACAGGGCAAACGTTGCGAACACGACCACCATGATCAGCGCCGCCCCGGTGATGATCCCGCCGGTGATCCCGATCCCTTCGGCCACGGCCCGCGTGTTGTCGCGGGTCGCTACCCATCGCTCCCGAATGCGAGACAGGAGCAGGACCTCGTAGTCCATCGAGAGGCCGAAGAGAATCGCGAACATGAGGATCGGGAGCCATGCCCCCAGCGAGCCGACGGCCTCGAATCCGAGGACGGTCTCGAGGTTTCCGTCCTGGAAGACCCACACCAGCGCGCCGAAGCTGGCGCTGATCGAGATCAGGCTCATGAGGACCGCCTTGACCGGCAGGAAGACCGATCCGAAGGTCAGGAACAGGACCACCATGGTGACCGCGATGACGATGGCCACCGCCACCGGGACGGAGGATCGGAAGCTGTCCATGAAGTCGGTCGAGCGGGCGGCCAGACCGGTCACGCCCACCGTGGACCCCGGTGGGTCCGGCACCGTTCGCACCTCGGCGACCAGGCCGCGACCCGCCTCGGTGTCGGGCAGCAGGGTCGAGAACACCGTGACCTTGGTCGTGTCTCCGGCGACAGTCTGAGCCACCCACGCGTCCAGGCCGTCCGGCCAGGCATCGCGCGGTGCCGACAGGATGGCGAGGTACTGATCGGCGGGGAGGCCGGGAGGCGGGTCGAGCACGCTTTCGATGGCCTGGACGTCGGGCAGCACGGCGACTTCGTCGACGTAGGCTTCCAGCTCGGAAAGCCGCTCGGGCGTCAGCCCGTCATCGGTCAGATCGGTCACCCCGGCGTAGGTCACCGCGGCCAGCATCGGGTCCGCGTCGCCACCGGGGAACTCGTCTCGCAGGACGATGAACCCCTCCTTGGCCGGCATGTCGGGCAGGTCCTCAAGGTTCTGGCCTGTCGACAAACTGATATGCAGGAAGGGAATGCCGGTCGCCAGGAGCAGGGCCAGGATCGGCGCTCCGATCAGAATCGGCCGGCGCATCACCCGTGCCGCCACCCGGGACCAGAAGCCGTGCCCGTGACGCCGCTCCGCCTCCACCGGATCTTCCTCCACGAAGCGCAGGAACGACGGGACGGGGATTTGCAATCGGTTCACCCGGTGGCCGAGCATGCCCAGCAGGGCCGGCAGCACGGTCAGGCCGTACACCAGCGTGGCGACCACCACCACGACCCCGCCGATCCCCATCGAGCGCAGCGCCGCGGCCTCGAACACGGTGAGCGCGGCGAGACCAATCGCAACCGCGATGCCCGATACCGCCACCGCCTTGCCGACCGTGGCCATGGTGCGCTCGAGGGCCACCGGCACGGGATGGTGGAGGAGCTCTTCCCGGAAGCGGCTGACCAGGAACAGCGAGTAGTCGATGGCCAGCGCCAGACCGATCATGGTCGCCAGGTTGGTGACGAAGATCGACATGTCGTAGGAAGCCGCCAGCAGACCGATGACGGCGAAAGTCGAGACCAGGGAGAGCCCGGCGATGAGCAGCGGCAACCCGGCGCCGACCAGGGTCCCGAAGACGACCAGCAGGATGATGCCGGCCAGCGGCAGGCTGATGACCTCGGCTTGCTGGAGGTCCTCCTCGATGACGCCGTTGAACTCGTCGTACACGACCGGGACGCCGGTGACCCAGACCTCGACCCCGGTCGGGCGCTCGACCATGTTCACCAGCCGGCGAGCATCCTCGACGGCCTCCTCGTCGGGGGAGTTCAGCCGGACCAGCGCGAAGGTGATTTCGCCGTCGGTCGAGAGGAAGCGCGGGTCCGAGCCGTCCGCGTAGGTGAGGACCTCGTCGACGGCCGGATCCTCCGCCAGTGGAGCCACCGCGTCCGCCAGGACGCCCTGGAAGGCGGCCGAAGCCGCATCCCCCTCGGGGTCGCGGAGGATGACGAAGAGGGCGGTCGCCTGCTCTCCAAAGCGGTCCGCGAGCAGGTCCTCGGTGGTCCTCGACTCCGACCCGGCGATCTGCCACCCGCCCTGCGACAGCTCGCCGCCGGCCTGGTTGGACCAGACCGATAGACCGATGACGAGGGCCAGCCCTACGGGCGGGATCCAGCGCCGAAAGCGGTACGAGAACCTGCCCAAGGCCGCGAACACGGGCGCCACTCTAGCCGACCCGTGGAGAGAGGCCGGAACCAGGCTGGGCAGCCACCGAGCGCGGATATGATCGGCCCGCATGAGCCATCGGTTCGCAGCGTGACGGTCCTGGCCCCGGCCACCTGGTGGCGCGGACTCGGCGCCCTGACCCGCTCGGGCAGCCCTGCCGAGGGGCTCTCGTGGGCGCTCTACGACTTCGCGAACACGATCTACTCGTTCGCCATCGTCAGCTTCGCGATGGGCCCCTGGACGGTGCGCGCGCTGGGCGAGGCCAACGGGACGCTGGCGTTCACGGTGGCCGGCAGCCTGTCGGTCCTGCTCAACGCGCTCGTCTCGCCCGCCCTGGGCGCGATGAGCGACCGGACCGGTGGCCGCAAGCGATACCTGCTCGTGTTCACGGTCCTGTGCGTGGTGCCCACCGCGCTCATCGGCCTGGTGGACATCTGGCTCGGCCTGCTGGCGTTCGCCCTCGCCAACTTCGCGTATCAAGCCGCCCTCATCTACTACGACGCGATCCTGCCGGACGTGGCGCTCCCCGAGAAGCGCGGCCGCTTGTCGGGGATCGGGGTCGGCCTTGGCTACCTTGGGACGATCGTGTCCGGGCTGCTGCTCCGCTTCACGACCGACAACGAGGGCTTGACCACGGCGGGCAGCTTCCTGCTGGTCGCGTCGCTGTTCGCGGTCTTCGCCATTCCCCTGTTCCTCGTCGTCCGCGAGCGACCGCGAATCGGGGCGCCGTTCCGCATCGCCGATGCCATCGGCTCATGGCGGCAGCTCGGCGTCACGTGGCAGCACGCCGGGGAGCGCCCGGGCCTGCGCCGCTTCGTGGTCGGGCGCTTCTTCTACTCCGATGGGGTGAACACCGCGATCGCGGTCATGAGCCTGTTCACGATCAACGCGGTGGGCTTCACCGAGGGCGAGGCCCTGTCCGTGCTCATCGGGCTGACCGTGGTGGCGGTGCTGGCGTCGTTCGTGTGGGGCAACCTCGCCGACCGCTGGGGGCCGAAACGCACCCTGCTCACCGTGCTGGCCTCGTGGGTCCTGGGTCTGCTCATCATCGGCTTGTTTCCGAACAAGGCCGCGTTCCTGCTGGCCGGGGCGATCCTGGGATCGGGCCTGGGCGGCACGGCCGTCACCGATCGGCTCCTGCTCCTGCGCCTGACCCCGTCCGCGCGGGTGGGTGAGATGTTCGGCCTGTTCGGGCTGGCCGGAAAGTTCAGCGCGGTGATCGGTCCCATCGCCTTCGGCGCCATCGTCTTCGTGCTCGTGGACGAAGTGGGCCGGGCCGCCTACCAGATCGCAATCCTGTCCCTGTTGTTCCTGATGGTGGTGGGCTACTGGATAGTGCGCGGCGTGCCGGAGCCGCCAACTGCTGCGGCAGACGAGGCGGAAACCGTGATGGCGAGCGTTGCCGACGTGCCCGGCGTGCCGGGACCGCCATGACCCTTGTCGTAGCCCACCGGGGGGCGTCGGAACGGGCGCCGGAGAACACGATGGAAGCCTTTCGGCTGGGCGTCGAGCAGGGGGCCGATGCGATCGAGCTGGACGTCCACCTGTCCGCCGATGGCCAGCTGGCCGTCGTCCACGACCCCACCCTGGATCGAACGACGGATCGGACTTCCACAGTGGCGGATGCGCCGATGGCCGAGATCCAGGCCGCGGACGCGGGCTGGACCTTCCAGGGGCCGGACGGCGATTTCCCGTATCGCGGCAGGGGGCTGACCGTGCCCACCCTGGCCGAGGTCGTGGAATGGATCCCCGAGGGGATCGGCCTGGCGGTTGAGATCAAGGCCGCAGACGCCGCCGACGCCGTGGTTGCGGCGCTGGCCGATTCGTCGGTTCGCAGCGCCGGTCTGGTGACCGTCCTCAGCTTTCAGGAGTCCGCCATCCAGCGGGCTCGCGAGCTCGCCCCCGACCTGCCGACCGGCCTGCTCCTCGTCCCGGGCGACGACTTCGAGCGTGGACTGACCTGGGTGGTCGAGCACGGCCACGCGGCCGTCCTTCCGTACGACGCGGACCTCGGCTTCGACCCTTCGGCGAACGTCCGGCTTGCCACCGCGTATGGATGTCGGGTGGGCTGCTACCTCGTGAACGATCCGGGTCGCATGCAGCAGCTGGCCGCCGCCGGGGCATGGGGATTCGTCACCGACACCCCCGACGTGGCGAGGGCCGCGCTGGGCCCTCGCCCGGAGTAGCGGTCGGGTTAGCTCGTCGTCGCGGTCAGCCGGCGGCGGTCGCGGTCAGCTCGCCCAGCGCGGCTCCGGCTGCGGACGCGTTGTCGACCGCGAACAGGACGCCGAACTTGCCGCTCTCCATGCCGATCGGGAACAGGGCCTCGATGTTCACGCCCGCGTTGCCCAGCCGGCGCGCGGCTTCGACGAGTGTTCCAGGCCGGTCATCCAGCCAGGCAGCGACCGCTTCGACCTCGCGGAACGGAATGCCGCTGTCCTGAAGCGCGGCACGCGCGCCATCGTCGTCGTTGGTCTGGATCGCGATCGCCCCCTTGTCACCCCAGGTGACCGCGCCGCCGCCGACGATGTTCACGCCGCGCTGAGCGACGCCCTCCAACGCGGTGGCCAGGGTCCCCGGCCGGTTCTCGGGAGCAATGATGAACACGTGCATGGTCAGACCTCCTCGCATGGGCACTGCAGCACCTTCAACAGCCGGAGCCTACTCCTCCATTACCCTCCCCGCATGACCTACAGCATCGTCGCCCGCGACCCACAAACGGGACGCTTCGGCGTGGCCGTCCAATCCCATTACCTCGGAGTCGGGCCGGTGGTGCCCTGGCTCGCGCCCGGGGTCGGCGCCATCGCGACCCAGGCCCAGGTGGACGTCGCCTACGGGACGATCGGCCTGGAGCTGCTGCGCAACGGACGCAAGGCAGAACAGGTCGTGGCCGCGCTCATCGCGAGCGACCCGAATCCCCAGGTCCGTCAGGTGGGCGTGGTGGATGGGGGCGGTGGCGCGGCGGCGTTCACCGGCACCGAGACCATCCCGGCGGCGGGGCACCTCGTCCGGGACGGCTTCACAGTGCAGGGCAACCTCCTCGAGCGGGATACGTGCTGGCCCGCGATGGCCACGGCCTACGAGGCGGGGCTGGGCGAGGGCCTGCCGTTCAGCGAACGGCTGCTCCGCGCCCTCGAGGCGGCCGAGCGGGAAGGGGGCGACGTCCGCGGCCGGCAGAGCGCGGCGATCATCATCGTGGAGTCGACCCTCCAGGCCGCTCCCTGGAAGGGCCGCATCCTCGATGTGCGGGTGGACGACCACCCCGATCCCGTCCCCGAGCTTCGACGACTGGTTGCGCTGTCCGAGAGCTACGCTCTGCTCGACGACGAGGGTGACGCCGCCCGCGCCGGCCGAACGGAAGCCGAGCGCTACGCCGAAGCTCGCCTCCGCGCCCCGGAGGCCATGGAGCTCGTGTTCTGGATGGGGATCGAGCACGCCAAGCGCGGCGAGCTGGAGGCCGCGCGCCGCGAGCTGGCGATTGCCTTCGCGGCCGACACGCGCTGGCGGACCACCCTCCGGCACCTGGCCGACGCAGGCCGAGAAGAAATGAGTCCCGAGCTGGCCGCCAAGCTGACGGCCGAAGGCTGAGTCCCTACCAGTTCGTGGCGGTGGTGGCCACGTGCTCGCCGATGGACTCCAGCCAGCGCTCGGCGTCGATGGCGGCCTTGCAGCCCTCGCCCGCGGCGGTCACCGCCTGGCGGTAGGTATGGTCGTGGACGTCGCCGGCCACGAACACGCCCTCGATGTTGGAGCTCGTCTCGCCCGCCACCCGACCGGAGACCTCGCAGTAGCCGCGCTCGTCGAGGTCGAGCTGGCCCACGAACAGGTCGGTGTTGGGCTTGTAGCCAATGGCGATGAACAGCCCCTGGGCGTCGAGCAGCTCCTCCGCGCCCGAATTCGTGTCGCGCAGCCGCAGTTGGTCCACGGTCGTGTTGCCGAGAACCTCGGCGACCTCCCGATTCCATTTGACCTCGACCTTGGGATGAGCGAAGGCGCGGTCCTGCATGATCTTCGAGCCGCGGAACTCGTCGCGCCGGACGAGCATCGTGACCTTGGACGCGAACTTGGTCAGGAACAGCGCCTCTTCGAGCGCCGTGTCCCCGCCGCCCACGACCGCCACCTCGCGGTCCCGGAAGAAGAACCCGTCACAGGTGGCACACGCTGACACGCCCCGACCGCGGAAGGCCTCTTCGCTGGGGAGCCCCAGCCACAGGGCGCTGGCACCGGTGGCCACGATGACCGCATCGGCCAGGTAGAGCTCGTCGCGGACCCACATCCTGAACGGGCGCTCGCTGAAATCCACTTTGGTGACGTCTTCCTCGAGGAGGACTGCGCCGAATCGCTCCGCCTGGCGCCGGAACAGGTCCATGAGCTCGGGGCCCAGGATGCCGTCGGGGAATCCGGGGTAGTTTTCGACGTCGGACGTGATCATCAGCTGGCCGAGGGGCGCGTTGCCGGCGAACACGATCGGCTCGAGGTTCGCCCGCGCGGCGTACAGGGCGGCCGTCAGCCCAGCCGGACCCGAACCGATGATGGCGAGCTTGCGGTGTGAGAGGTCGACCGCAGGGGTCGATTGGGTGGTCGGTGGTGCGCTGGTGGTCATGGCCTCGGGCTGCAGTCTAGTCCGCGCTTTCTTCGCGGAACCACCGACATCGTATCAGTAGTTGCGCAAATACGCAAGTCCTGTGGTTCCCCGTCAGGCGAGGATGAGGTCAAGGTTGTTGGCCAGGTCCCAGATCCCAATCCCCACCAGCGCCGCACCCAGGATGACCTGCAATGGTCGCTCCCACCGGACCAGGGCGGCTGCCAGCTGGCGGCCTCGGAGCTGGCCCAGGAGGCCCAGGACGAACAGGGGCAAGCCAAAGCCGATGCCGAAGGCGACGAAGAATGCGAGCTGGTCCAGGGCGTCACCGATCGTCAGCGACAGCGCGAAGATGCCGACGATGAAGGGGCCGCTGCAGGGGACGGCGATCGGAGCGAAGAGGAGTCCATAGGCGTACGCACCCAGCGCCGGCCCGCGTCCGACTACGGAGGACGGTGACCGCTGCGGGAGGCGGGCGAACGGATTTCGGCCGGCGAGGAGCAATAACCCCAGCGCAATGAGGAGACCGTCCGCAATCGGGAGCACGACACGGTTGAAGTCGCCGAGCGGCTGTGCGATGGCCGCGAAGACGGCGCCGATAGCCACCATGCCGCTCACCACCCCGGCCCACACCAGGAGGGCTGCCACCAGAGGAGGGAAGGGCCGTGAGCCGGCTGCGACGGACCCAGCCGAGGTCCCCTGGGTGACGTAGGCGATGAAGGCGGGATACAGCGGCAGGATGCACGGCGTCACCGTGGCGGCGGCGCCGAGGCCGATGGCGCCCACCAGGCTTCCCAGGTCGAGCATGCTCAGCCGGCCGCGATCTCCGCGGCCAGCTCCGCGGCGCTGTACGAGCGGAACTCGAGAGCTCGCACGGAGCCATCCGGAAACAGGAGAACCATCGGCGTGGACGGCGGGTTGAGCACGGCCGGCCCGAATCGATCTCGCAGGGCCGAGGCCAGGGTCTGGTTGGCCATCGCGAACCGCCAGTCGAAGCCCATCGCTTCGGAGTACTCCGCCAGGTCTCCGGGTCGCTCGTTGGGATCGACGTCGAGGGAAACCGAGGAGAACTCGGCGAGGCCGTGGGCCGCCACCACCTCATGCTGCTGGGCCCGGCAGTTCGTGCACCAGATGGCCATCATCTCGAGCAGGACGGGTCGTTCGGCCGCAAGGGAGCCCAGGGTGAACGCGCTCTGTGCCTTGACGTCGAAGAGCTCAACGCTATGCAGGGGATCCGAATCCAGCGGCTGGGTGGTTGACCCAGTGGTCGGACCTGCCGACGGTGCGGTCGGTCCCCGGCTCGGACTCGGTGTGTCCGACGGTGTCGGGGATGGCAGAGCTGCGGGCGTGCTGACGGCCGTGCAAGCCACGAGGGCCAGGGTCGAGAGCACCGTCGCGCGAACAAGCCAACCGCCATGGCGGTACATATCCGCGCAGCGTAGCGGCAGGACGTGACTGACGCGTGACGGTCGGATGTCGGCCGGCATCGGTACACTCGTCTCACCCATGAAGGAAACCCCCGGCCGGCCTACCCGTCGCGCGACGCCGACGGTCGACGTCGGCGGTGTAATGGTCGGATCGGCTCATCCGGTGGTCGTGCAGTCCATGACCAACACCGACACCGCCGATGCCGATGCCACCGCCATCCAGGTCGCCCAGCTCGCTCACGCGGGCTCCGAGCTGGTGCGGGTGACGGTCAATACCGATGCCGCGGCCGAGGCGGTGCCCGTCATCCGCGACAAGCTCGACAAACTTGGTGTGGGCGTGCCGATCATCGGGGACTTCCACTACAACGGGCACCTGCTCCTGACCAGGTACCCCGCCTGCGCAGCCGCGCTGGCCAAGTACCGGATCAACCCGGGCAACGTGGGCACCAAGCGACGGGACGAGCAGTTCCGCCAGATCATCGAGGTCGCGTTGGCCAACGACAAGCCGGTGCGCATCGGCGTGAACTGGGGCTCGCTGGACCAGCAGCTGCTTACCGAGCTGATGGACGCCAACGCCGCCAGCCCCGAGCCCCGCGACAGCCGAGCCGTGATGATCGACGCCATGCTCGAGTCGGCTCTCCGCTCGGCGACGCTGGCCGAGGAGACCGGTCTGGGTCACGACCGGATCATCATCAGCGCCAAGGTCAGCGGGGTTACGGACCTGGTCGAGATCTATCGGCGCCTCGCCGCAGCGTGCGACTACCCGCTCCACCTGGGCCTGACCGAGGCGGGGATGGGCAATCGCGGCATCATCGGCTCCACCGCCGGCCTGGCCATCCTGCTCGAGGAGGGGATCGGCGACACGATCCGGGTCAGCCTGACCCCGTCACCCGGCGGCGACCGAACCGAGGAGGTCCAGGTCGCCCAGCAGGTCCTCCAGTCGCTCGGGCTCCGATCCTTCGTCCCCCAGGTCTCGGCCTGCCCCGGCTGCGGCCGGACGACCTCCACCTTCTTCCAGGAGATGGCGCGCGACATCCAGGCCCACCTGCGGGACCAGATGCCCGCCTGGAAAGAAGCCCACCCGGGCGTCGAAGACCTGCGGGTCGCGGTCATGGGCTGCGTGGTCAACGGGCCCGGCGAGAGCCGGCACGCCGACATCGGGATCAGCCTGCCGGGCACGTTCGAGGAGCCGGTGGCGCCGGTCTACGTCGACGGCGCGTTGCGGACGACGCTGCGGGGCGACGACATCGTGCCTCGCTTTCTGGCGATCCTCGACGAGTACGTCGCCGCTCGATATCCGGGCTAGCTATCCCGGCTGGTTGACCCGGCTGGAGATCCCGGGGCTAATTGCAGATCCCCAGCGCCGCCGGCTTGCTCAGGCCGGTTCCCTCCGCCACCGAGCGGCCGCCTGACGAGTCGCTGATGACCGGCACCGCGGTGCCGTCGGCCTGAACCTCCATGGTGGCGATCAAGTTGGTCTCGCCGTCCTCGGGCACGCCGAACTCCAGCTCGTCGGAGATGATCACCGGAATTCCGTCGACCAGGAGCTCGAACGGCACCACGACTTCGTAGAAGACGATGGCCGCCGTGCAGGACTCGACCGTCTCGTCATCGGGGCTGTTGGCCAGTGGAGCTCCGCCCGAATAACTGAGCACGTGGCTTTCAGCCGCTTCGTCTCGGTTCACGAGCAGGACGCGGAGGGTGAACGTTGAAGGGCCACCTCCGCCCCCTCCTCCACCGCCGCCACACGCGGTCGCGAGGAGCATGAGGGCGGCGCAGACGGCCAGGGCTCGGGTCCATCGGTGCGAGGCGCGGAAGGCGACCCGTGGGCGCATGGGATGGTCCTCCCTCGATGAGCGGCGCCAGCGACCGCTGGAGAACATCGTAATCACTCGGACCCGCCGAGGCGAGGCTCTAGACGCCGCTCGGCGTGACCGTCATGAGGGTCCACAACGCGAGGACCAGGAACAGCAGCACCAGCACGCCGATGGCGAGGGGGAAGAGGCCGGTCATCACGTTCTGGCCGGGCCGCGTCGGCGCCTCGGTTGGGGCCTGATCGATGGTGGCGGGAACTGCCGGTTCCTGGGTCGTGGCCGGGACGTTGGACTCCATGCTCACCGATGACCTCCGCTCAGTAATCGAGCTGGCCCAGCGCATCCGCCAGCTCGTTGGCGGTGAACGGCCCGATATGGCGGCTGACCACCGTCCCGTCCGGGCCGATGAGCCAGCTCTCCGGCGGCCCGAACACCCCGTAGTCCCTCGCCACTCGCTCCCCGGGATCCATGGCCAGGGGCCAGGTCGCGTGGTGCTCGTCGGCGAACGCGCGGGCTGCCTCGGAGCGATCACGGTACACGATTCCGATCACCGCCAGCCCAACGTCCGCGTGGTCCTGAATCGCCTGGGCCAGGACCGCGAACTCCTCCACGCAGTCCGGGATGCACCACGACGCCCAGAAGTTCACGATCACCGGCCGCCCGGCGAAGTCCGCCAGGCGGACTGGATCACCGTTCAGATCAGCCAGCGCGAAGTCCGGTGCCGGATCGCCGGCCCGCAGCGCCGGGGACAGCAGGCCGTTGGCGCCGGCCCACACCCCGGCCAGGGCCACGGCAATTACCAGGGGAAGCACCACGGCCAAGACCAGCCACCAGCGCGGCAGGCGGAACGGGCGGGGGCTTCGGATGAGTCGAATGGGAGCGGGCCTCAGTGGTGGCCGGAGCCCTCGTCGTGCGACCCGCGGTCGGTGTCGTGCCACTCCCGGCCAGCGGTGCGCACGGACAGGATAGCCCCCAGCACGAAGAGGCCGAGGCCCGGGATCAGGAACCACCAGGCTGCCAGCTGGTCGTCCGGCTTGAAGGCCAGCCCCGCACCCAGCAGGCCGCCGCCCACGGCCCAGATCACCGGCAGCCAGCTGCCGGGTGGCACGTGCACCCCGGGCGGCGGGTGGAGGGGCGGCCGCTCGCGCCCGCGCGCGGCCCCGGCCACGATGGCCGCGATGGCGAGGACGGCCACGCCGAGGATGAGGTAGCCCAGCATCTGGTCGATCATCGGCCTCGCCTCAACGCAGGAAGTACAGGGTGGTGAAGAGGGCGACCCACACCAGGTCGACGAAGTGCCAGTAGTAGCTGACCGCCTCGACCGCGACGTGGTTGCGTGCCGAGAACTGGCCCTGCCCGGCACGCGCGGTCAGGATGCTGAGGCCCACCACGCCGCCGAACACGTGGGCCCCGTGGAACCCGGTCAGCGTGTAGAAGACGGTCCCGAACACCCCGTCCGAGATCCCGAAGCCCAGGACCGTGTAGTCGTAGGCCTGACCCGCGAGGAACAGGATGCCCAACCCCAGGGTCACGACCAGCCACAGCCGAAGGCGGCCCAAGCTGCCGCGACGGATGGACCGCACCGCCCAGTGCATGGTCACGCTGGAGCTCAGCAGGATCAGGGTGATGGGCAGGGCGATGGGCAGGATCTCGAGCGGCTCCGCGCCCTCGGGTGGGCCCCACGGTCCGGCAAAGGATGCCCGCGCCGAAAAGTACGAGGCGAACAGGCCGCCGAAGAACATAACCTCCGACGAGATGAACAGCAGCATTCCGACCAGCGGGATGGGGAAGCCGCCCTGGTGACGGGCGGGGGCCTGGACGGCCAGCGCTCGCGCGTCGGCGCTCATGGCTCGACGTCCGCCGCTAATGGGTCGTGCACCCCCACTTCGGCAGGCGGCCTTCGATCGTGGGCGTGGCGCAGGTCGAACACCGGGCGCTCGCTATGGATGCGCGGGAGGCGGTCGAAGTTGTAGGTCGGCGGCGGCGAGGTGGTCGCCCACTCCAGGGTGTTGCCCTCCCACGGGTCGTCGCCAACCTTCTCCCCGTTCATCAGGGTCGTGACCACGTTGACCACGAACGGCACCATCGACGCGGCGATCAGGAAGGCGCCCACGGTGGAGATGAAGTTCATCTCGGTCCAACCGGCATCCGCGGCGTAGTCGGCCACGCGACGGGGCATGCCCTGGATCCCCAGCGAGTGCTGCACGAAGAACGTGGCGTTGAATCCCACGAACAGCATCCCGAAGTGGATCTTGCCCAGCGCCTCGTTGAGCCGGCGTCCGGTCATCTTGGGGAACCAGTAATAGGCCGCGGCGAAGACGCCCATGGCCGCTCCCCCGAAGAACACGTAGTGGAGGTGGGCCACCACGAAGTACGTGTCCTGCAGATGGAAGTCAACCGGGGCGGAGGCCAGCACCACGCCGCTGATGCCGCCGATCAGGAACATGCTGATGACTCCCAGGGCAAACAGCATGGCGGTCGTGAACATCAGCGAGCCGCGCCACAGGGTGGCCAGCCAGTTGAACATCTTCACCCCGGTGGGAATTGCGATCAGGGCGGTCATGAAGGTGAAGAACGGCAGGAACACGACGCCGGTCGTGAACATGTGGTGCGCCCACACGCTGAATGACAGCAGACCGATGGCGATCGTGGCCCACACGAAGGCTTTGTATCCGAACAGCGGCTTGCGGCTGAATACCGGCAGGATCTCGCTCACCACGCCCAGGGCCGGCAGGATGACGATGTACACCTCCGGGTGGCCGAAGAACCAGAACAGGTGCTGCCACAGGATGGGATCGCCACCCACCGACGGATCGAAGAACGACCCGCCGTAGTTGCGGTCGATGAACAGCGCGATCAGGCCGGCGGTGAGAACCGGAGTGGCGAGCAGGATGAGGACCTGGGTCACCAGCACGGTCCACACGAAGATCGGCATCCGGAACAGGTGCATTCCCGGCGCGCGCATCTTGAAGATGGTGGTGACGAAGTTTACCGATCCCAGGATCGACGCCGTGCCCACCACCGCCAGACCCATGATCCACAGGTCCGTCCCATCCCCAGGCGAGAACTGCTCCTGGGTGAGCGGGTTGTATCCGGTCCAGCCACCCGCCGCGGCGCCCCCGACCAGGTAGCCGGCCACGATCAGCCCGCCACCCAGCGGCAGCATCCAGAACGACAGGGCGTTGATGCGAGGGAACGCCATGTCCGGCGCCCCGAGCATCAGGGGGACGACGTAGTTCGCGAACCCCGAGAAGACCGGCACGATGAACAGGAAGATCATCAACGTCCCATGCATCGTGAACGCCTGGTTGAACGTGCTCTCGTCCACGAACTGGAGGCCCGGGACCGCCAGCTCGGTCCGGATCACGAGCGCCAGCAGGCCGGCGAAGAAGAAGAAGGCGAACCCGTTGGCGATGTACAGCACGCCGATCTTCTTGTGGTCGACCGTGGTCAGCCAGTCGAGCACCCACGAGCGCTCGTAGGCCGCCTTGGCGCCTGGGGCCAGAGTGGTGGTCGCCATCGTCGGATCCGTTGCTCCTCTAGCGCACCGTCAGGGTACCGGTCATGGCCGGGACCGGGTGGAAGTCGCAGATGAACGTGTACTCGCCCGCCTCCAGAGGCCCCGCCACGTAGTCGACCGTCGCGTCGGGGCCGACCAGGGCGCTGCCCGTGAACAGGGCCGTTTCACCGTCATAGATGGAGACGTTGTGGTCGATGTCCTCGGCATTGGTGAAGCGGATGATGAACACCTCGCCGGCCGGAACCTCGAGCTCGTGCAGGTCGAATTCGATGCGGTCCGCGGTGATCTCGACCACCTGGGCATCCGGCGGAGCCGATGGCGCCGCGGCCGGCGTGGGGGTTGCGGTCGCGGCGGTGGCCAGCCAGGCATCGAAGTCCGCGGGGGCCATGGCCTGCACTTCGAAGGTCATGTCCGCATGCAGCGTCCCGCAGTATTCGGCGCATTGGCCGCGATAGGTCCCCGGGGTGGTAACCGTGAATTCCAGCTCGTTGGGTGACTGGTTCTGGCCGAACGGCACGACATCGGTCTTCACCAGGAAGGCCGGAACGAAGAACGAGTGGATCACGTCGCGGCTGACCAGGGAGAGGCGAACGGGCAGCCCGACCGGGACGACGAGCGTCGGAGGAGCAAGCGGATTTCCGCTCACCGCGTAGCCGTTGGCATACCGGAACGTCCATGAGAACTGCTGGCCCTCGACCTCGATCTGGACCGCATCGTCGCTCCGACCGCTGATGTTGCCGAGGGTGAACATGCTGGTCACGAACAGGATCAGGACGATCACCGTCGGGATCACGGTCCACACGACCTCGACCTTGATGTTCCCGTGGTGCTGCGCCGGCAATCGGTCGTCCCGTCGCCGGTAGCGGAAGATCGCGTAGATCAGGAATCCCTCAACCCCGACGAACACCAGGGCGCCCAATCCGAAGATGATCAGGTACAGGGTTCGGACCTCTTCTGCCTCGGTGGTCATCGGCTCCGGCGGGAAGAGGCACCCGGTGAGCAGCAGGGCGGGCAGGAACACGGCGGCCAGGCGGATCGCAGTCCGCCGCCAGCGGTTCAGGACCGGTGGTCGCATCAGTCCGACGAGTGGCTCCTGTGTGGGAGGCGCCCCAGACCGACGCCGGACGCGCCTAGATCACGCGTGCCGGTCGACGTGGGCTCGACCGCGGCACGGCGGGCATTGTACCCGCCTGAATCAGCCCTAGGGGTCAGGCCCCAGGGGTCAGGCCCGAGGCGTCAAGCCCGAGGGGTCAGGCCGCGGCCTCTCCACAGTCCAGCGGCTCGTCGGGTAGCAGCGGCCTGGGCGCGACGGAATACAGGTGGCCTTCGTGGGACCAGCGGGTCAGCGTGTTGGCCTGGGACAGCGCCGGCAGCCAGGCCCGGGCCTCCTCACCGCTCACTACGCCACATCGGAACGCCCCGATCTCGTCCGGCGTGCCGAACTGCTCGGGATCGATCGTCCCCGGCCAGGCGACGGGCTCGGAGTCGAGACCTTCGGCGTTCGGCGGCTGGTCGTCGATGTTCGCGACCAGCAGCCGCAGGGCCTCGGGCTGGTAGGACTGCCAGGCCGGATCGGCCCAATCGTCGGCCGGAATCCACGCGTCCATGTTCAAGAGATCGGCGTCGAGAGCCGAGAGGACCTCTTGCGCCTCCAGCTCCTCGGCCGGGATGCCGCTCGGAATCCCAGCTGGATCGGTCAGAAGGCCGAGGGCGTAGACGTCGACCACGACATCGCGGTTATCCGCGCGCATGGTGAACACGGTGGAGTTGGCATCGGCGATGAATTGAGTGGCGGCGGTGAAGGAGTGACTCTCGTCGAACAGACCGGTCTCCGCCAGACGGAACAGGACGGACTGGATGCCCTCTTCGGTCAGGCGCCGGACCTGGATGTTGGGCAGCGCCGGCCCGGGGTAGATCGCGATCTGGGGACCCTCGACCAGGACCCGGCCGTCCCCCAGCAGAGTGAAGCGCGGCAGAGAGGTGAACATGTACTCGTAGGGGACGAACCCGCCGGTCCAGGCGACGCGCACCACCACCTCGGATCCGGCGGGGTGGGAGACCTGCCCACCGGCGGGTGGGCTGACCAGGTTGCAGGCGGCGATGACCGCCATCAAGGGGAGTCCAGCGAACAGGGCGCGACGAGATCGTGTCATGCCCCACATGACGCCGACGGAGCGGATGTGGTTCCCGCGAGATGGCGCGAGAATGCCAGGGTGAGCGTGTCGAGGTTTCCGTGACACGGCTTCGGGGCAGCGGAGGGCTGACCCTTGTGGTCCTGGCCGGGTTGCTGGCGCGCCCGGGGACCACGCTGGCTCATGGCGAGGTAGCACCCGAGCCTTCGTGGCCCGCAGTCCTGTTCGTGTGGACGATCGATCCGCTGCCCCTGCTGGGGGTGGTGGTGGCCGGGCTCGGCTACTGGTGGCTCGTGCGTCACGTGGCGCAACGACACCCGCGCAATCCCGTGCCGCGAGCGCGGTCCTGGGCCTGGTTCGGTGGGCTGTCGGCGGTGACGGTGGCCCTCCTGTCTCCGGTCGAGACCTACTCCGGCACGCTTCTCACCGTGCACATGGTCCAGCACCTGCTTCTCCAGTTCGTCGCCGCGCCCTTGCTCCTGCTTGGCGCGCCGGTGACCGTGCTGCTGCGAGCCGTGGGGCCGAGCGCGCGTGGCGCGCTGCTCGTCATGCTCCACAGCCGGCTGCTGCGGGCCCTGACCTTCCCCGTCCTGGCGTGGTTCGTGTTCGCGGCCGTGAACTGGGGCTGGCACCTGTCGTCGCTGTACGACTACGCCCTCGAGGTGGAGTGGGTCCACTACGTGCAGCACTTCACCCTGTTCGGGGCGGCGCTCCTCTTCTGGTTTCCGGTCATCGGCGTCGACCCCGGCCCGTGGCGGCTCCCCTACCCGATTCGGCTGTTCTACCTGTTCCTGGCCATGCCGCAGAACTCGTTCCTGGGCGTGGCCATCCTGAACGCAGCCGCCGTCCTGTACCCCCACTACGCCACAACGGTGCGCGACTGGGGGCCCGCCCCGATGGTGGATCAGCAGGCCGCCGGCACCTTGATGTGGGTCTGGGGAGACCTGACTTTCGTGCTGGCCATGATCCTGGTGATTGCGGCCTGGATCCGCCAGGAGGAGCGACGCAACGCCCGCGAGGAAGCCAGGCTGGATGCCGAGGAGGCGCGTCTCTAGCCGATCGCGGCGCGCACCAATGCGTCGGCGGCGACCGCGGCGAACAGCAGGGTCAGATAGGTGGTCGAGTATCGGAACAGGCCGATGGCGGGAGCGCCGATGTCCGGCGCGCGGCGTACCCGAAGGGCCCAGGCGATGAAGCCGATCCCCAGTCCGCCAGCGGCGAGGAGATAGACGATGCCCATGCCTGCCGCGGGAAGGAGCAGGAGGCTCACCGCAACCAGGACGAGCGAGTACAGGAGGATCTGGCGCGCGGTCTCCACCTCACCCCGGACGACGGGGAGCATCGGCACGCCGGCCGCCTCGTAGTCGGCCCGATAGCGCAGGGCCAGCGCCCAGAAGTGGGGCGGCGTCCACACGAAGATGATCGCGAACAGGATCAGCGCCGGGAGCCCCACCGTCCCGGTCACCGCCGCCCATGCGACGAGGACCGGAACGCAGCCGGCTGCGCCCCCGATGACGATGTTCTGAGGAGTCGCGCGCTTCAGCCACAGGGTGTAGACGACGACGTAGAACACGATGGCGCTGGCCGCCAGGACCGCGCTCAGGATGTTGACGGTGACCGTCAGCCAGGCGAACGAGAGGACGCTCAGGACCAGGCCGAAGACGAGCGCGGCGGCCGGCTCGACCATGTGCCTCGGCAGTGGCCGGTTCCGCGTGCGACGCATGCGATCGTCGATGTCGCGATCGAGGTACTGGTTCATGGCGTTCGCCCCGCCTGCGGCCAGGGTGCCGCCCACCAGGACTGCGCCGATGAGCCCCAGGGAGGGGACGCCACCTTCGGCCAGGACCATGGTCGGGACGGTGGTGACGAGCAGCAGCTCGATGATGCGGGGCTTGGTGAGGGCCACGTAGGCGCGCCACGTGTCCCCCCGCCTCGCGACGGACCGACCGGCCTCGAGCGCGTGCGCGTGTGCCATGCGACCCTCGTAATGCGCGGTGATGGCGAGAGAGGCGAGCAGGCCGAAGACCGCCGCGCCGAGCGCCACGTGAGCCACCTGGGTCCAGGGCGCCAGGTCGGTGAGGACCTGGGCACCGCCAACCGCCGCCTGGACCAGGTACAACGCCCCGGCGGCGAGCGCCAGAGCGGGCAGGGGCGGGCGGCGGTGGCTCACCCAAGCACCGACCACCGTGCCGGCTAGGAGCAGCCCCACGACCACCGTCGCCCACCGGTGCAGCACATGCGGGAGGACATCTGGGGTCAGAGTCGGAATCAGGGAGCCGTTCATGAGCGGCCAGTCGTCGAAGACGAGGGCGGTGCCCGTGGCGGTCACGTGAGCACCCAGGAGCATGACGCCATAGGTCGCCACGCCAGTGAGGGCCGCCATCACGGCGAACCCGCTCCAGCCCCCTGAGGTCGAGACGTGGCTCGGGTATCGGCTCCGAATCCAAACGAAGAGGACCAGGACGAGCAGGCCCATGGCCGCCGCGAGATGGGCCGTCACGATGTCGCCCGACAGCTCGGTCTCGACCGCCGCCTTGCCGAGCAGCGCCTGGAACACGACCAGGGCCAGCGCGGCAAGGCTGGCCACCACGACCGCCGGTCGGTCACGATGACGGAGGGCAGCGACCACCGCCACGACGGCCACGACGGCTCCGGTCAGCGCCGCCACCGTTCGATGACTCCACTCGATCACCGCGTGGGGATCGTCCAGCGGCGGGATCCACGACCCGTGGCAGGTCGGCCACTCAGGGCAGCCCAGTCCGGAATCCGTGGCGCGGACGACCGCGCCGACCACGACCAGCAGGTAGGTCAGGGCCACGGCCAGGGCGGCGAGGATCGTGAATCGCGGCACGCGTCTCTCCGTTCGGCGCAGGGTCAGGGCAAGGGCATGGATTCAGGCTGGCGAGTTCAGGCTGGCGTCGGGCACGGCCATCATAGACGCGCGCCGGGATCGGTCAGCGACTGGCCGGGACGTGGCGGATCACCGACGGCAGGCGTGGCACGACCCGGCGGCTGGCCGCCGCGAGACGCTCGACGCCCCGCTCACGACCGGTGCTCCAGCCGAAGCCGTACTGCCGCCGAATGGCCGGATGAAGAATCGACATGGAGGCCAGATGGGCGACGTCCCACACCCAACGAGGTGGGAATCGGGTCGGGTACAGGATCCAGGGGGCCAGCGAGCGGGCAGTGGGCGTGACGCGCACCTCCCCGGAGGTGATTCGCCCGGCCATCCACCGGCGGAGATCCCTTGCGGTGGGCGGGATCATCGATTCGGGCACCCCGAGACGGACGGCGACCGACGCGGCCTCGCGGTTATAGGCGTTCTGGTCGGCGAGCGTGAGGGGCCGGACGAATCGGTCATGCATGCGCAATGCGGTGTCCACCAGCGTGGCGTGGACCCAGAGGAGGAGCGCAGGGTCCAGCGCTCGGTAGGGGCTCTCGGTCTCGGGCACGACCCCCTGGACCGCGGCGTGGATCGCGTTGATGCGATCGATCGCGCGCTCCGCGGTGGGCAGGTCGCCAAAGACGATGGACCAGCTGGCGCCCAGGGTGCGTCGCAGCCGGGCGAACGGGTCGATCCGGAAGTCCGAATGGGCCTCGACCGCGGCCGCGACCGCGGGGTGCGCGATCTGCATCAGCAGGGCGCACGTCCCGCCGGCCAGGACGACCGTCTCGCGGTCCACCCGCCACGACACCGACTCGCGGTCGAACAGGCCGTCCGAGGATGGGGCGGGTGGGCGGTGGGCGGCGCCCGTCGCCATCGGTCCAGCCCGTTCAGCCGGCCAGGACGGTGATCGCGTCGCCGACACGGATGACCCCACCCGTCAGGACGTCAGCGCGGAGGCCGCCGCGGCCCGACAGGCCGCTCCGAACGCCCGGATGGGTGACTGACTCGAGGTGGTTACAGGGGTTGCATTCCTTGACCCCGTAGCACACCGCGTCTCCGACCTGGAACCGGCGGCCCACCAGGGCCGGCACGTCGATGCCGCGGGTCAGGATGTTGCGCCGGGTCTGGTGGGGCTGCAGCGGAATGCCCGTCTCGTCGACCATGGCCTCGACCCCCTCGGCCGCGATGAGGGTCAGGTGGCTGCCCGGGATCCCCAAACCGGCCATCCGATCCCCCACCAGGCCGTGGCCGGCCACGACTTCGGCGGCCTCTACCAGTCGCATCGGCTCCCCGCGCTCGGCGTGGAGGTGAATTCCCTCGACGCGGCCAGGACCGTTGGCCGTCACCGCTGCAGCCTCAAGGCCCGGACGCTCGGGCCGGTGCCCCTCCCGAGCCCAGGGCGCGGAAGAGGAATCCTGCAAGGAGACCGGCGGCGAACCCTCCGATGTGGGCCAGGTAGGCCACGCCCCCCACCGTTTCCTCGCTGATCACCGTGGCGCCGATGCCGTTGATGAGCTGGAAGACGATCCACAGCCCAATCGCAGCCAGGGCCGGAACCTGGGTCACGAACCGGAAGATGAAGACGGTCACCCGGTTACGCGGGAAGAGGACGAGGTAGGCGCCCAGGACCCCGGAGATGGCCCCTGAGGCCCCGAGGGTGGGGATCACCGAGCTCGGATCGCTCAGGATCTGGGCCAGGCTGCCCACCAGCCCGGCGACCAGGTAGGCCACCAGGAAGGGGACCGGGCCGGCCCGATGCTCGACGTTGTCACCGAAGACCCACAGGAAGAGCATGTTGCCGGCGAGGTGGAGCAGGCCGCCGTGCATGAACATGCTCGACAGCAGCGTGAGCTGGATGGGCATGGGACCGGGTGCCTGCGGAATCAGGTAGGTCTGTCCGGCCACGGTGATTTCGCGCGCAACGACGAGATCCTCACCGGTCGTGAGCTCGAAGGGGACGGCGGCCCAGCCGCTGGTGAACGCGTTCTCCGCGCCCATGCCCTGGAGGAGCACGAACACGGCGACGTTGATGCCGATCAGGGTGGCGGTGACCCAGGCCAGCCCGTGGCCCGGCTCGTTCTCGTCGCCGATCGGAAACATCGGTCAGCAGCGGCTCGATGAAGCTCAGGCCCAGGGGAGACGGATGCCGGGGAGCAGCGCGTTCAGGAGCAGGCCCAGGATCAGGGTCGCGCCGGCGCGACGGGTATGGATGAACGCGCCGCCCACGAACCACAGCGGCCACCCGACGTAGGAGTTCGGCGGCATGTCCGGCCTGGGCCGCGCGAACTGGAGCAGGACCTCGATCAAGCGCGGGATGCCAAGGACGACCAACAGGACGAACGGACCGATCCAACCCGCCAGCGCCGAGCCGATGACGATGGGATAGAAGGCGATCATGAGGGCCGACGCCACCAGACGCGCGTTGCGCTCGCCCAGGATCACGGGCAGGGTCCGGATTCCCATCTTGGCGTCGGGGACGATCTTGTCGATGTGCTTCCCGAACAGGACCGTGGTGACCAGGATCGCGTAGGGCAGCGAGGCCACCCAGACCCAGCCGGGCAGCGTGCCGGTGGCCACGAAGTACGTTCCGCCGATCATGAGCGGTCCCCAGGTCAGGAACACACCGAGCTCGCCCAGGCCGCGCTTCTTCAGGCTGATCGGCGGGGCGACGTAGAAGACGCTGATGAACAGGCCGCTCAGGGCGAAGGCCGCCACCAGCGGTCCGCGAGCACCGATCAGGACCAGGAGGATGGCGAGGTCGATGGCATTGGCGATGAGGATCGCGTTCCGCAGCTGGGCCTTGGTGAGCCAGCCCGACAGGATGGGGTGCGGCGCGTACAGGGCTCGGACGTACTCGTCGGTGTCGATCCCCGCCTCAGTGTCGAAGTAGTCGTTGATCATGTTGTTGGCCGCGTGGGCCACGACCAGGCCCACGATGGCCAGGGCCAGGTATCCGTAGTCGACTGCGCCGGGATCGGTGCCGATGGCCAGCAGCCCGCCGATGAGCCCCGAGGTCACGGTCATGCTGAACACGGCGGCCCGGGTCACGACCAGCCATTTCGTCAGGCCGTCCATCTCCACGCCGGGCGGCGGGTTGGCGTAGCGAAGGGCGTAGCGCCAGTTGGCGACGCGTTGACCGATGGTCACGGCTCGATTCTAGCCGTGCCGACCCGGGCGGATGGCGGACGGTCCAGGTCGAAGGCCCACGCCCGTCGGCTTGGCGCGGGCCGCCGCAGCAGCCGCTTGCCCCACGACGAATGAGCCGCCATGGCATCGTCGATGGTTGCAGGTCGGACCGTCCTCACCAGCAGCCCGTGGGCTGCGTGGGCGGCCGCCACGTCGTCCGGTTCGATGTCGGGCCCGCCATCTCGGGGCGCAGACGACAGGATCAGGCGCAGGTGCCCGCCGGGCCGAACCAGGCTCGCGAGGCGAGCCGTCAATGCGGGATCGTGGCCGGCCACGGCATGCCGGAGCGAGCCCCACGGGAAGTGGACCGTCACGAGGTCCGCGAATCCGTCCAGGCCCGCGGGCAGGGCTTCGATCGAGGACACGACGAATCGCGCGTTGGGCAGCCCGCCGCGGGCGGTTGAGCGTGCCGCGCGACGGGATGCGTCGCGCATCGCGTCGGGGATGGCGTCGATACCCACCACCAATCGGTCGGGATGCGCCGCGGCATGGGCCAGCACGAAGCGGCCGTCACCAGCCCCCAGGTCCACCGTCACCGCGGCGTGGGCCGCGGCGAGATCGGTCAGTTAGCCGACGTCCACCTCGGTCAGGCGGCGTCCGGTCAGGAGTCGCATGTACAGATGATACTGACCCTAGAGCGGCTCGAAACGAGCCGTGAAGTGGCGCAGGGCGCTCGGCTGCTCGACGATCCGGAATCCCCGCAGCTCGCCGGCTCGCTCCGCCACCCAGCGTGCGACCTCGATGACGTAGTCGACGTGGCTCTGGGTGTAGACCCGGCGAGGAATTGCGAGGCGGACCAGCTCCATGGGCGCCGGCGTCTCGGTTCCGTCGGGATGCATCCCGAACATCACGCTCCCGATCTCGCAGCCGCGGATGCCTCCCTCGCGGTACAGCGCCGCAGCCAGGGATTGGCCGGGGTACTGGAGCGGCGGAACGTGGGGCAGGAGAGCGGCGGCGTCCAGGTACACGGCGTGGCCACCGATGGGTTGGACGCACGGGATGCCGGCCGCGATAACCCCCTCCCCGAGGTATTCGGTCGACCGCATCCGATAGCGCAGGTAGTCCTCGTCGACCACCTCCCACAGTCCGGCGGCGATCGAGTCCAGGTCCCGTCCGGCCAGGCCACCGTAGGTCGGGAAGCCCTCGGTCAGGATGAGCAGGTTGCGCGCCTGCTCGGCCCACTGGTCGTCATTCATCGCCAGCCAGCCACCGATGTTCGCCAGGCCGTCCTTCTTGGCGGACATCGTCATCCCGTCGGCCAGGGATGCCATCTCGCGCACGATGTCCGGGATCGATGTGGATTCGTAGCCTTCCTCGCGGGTCCGGATGAACCACGCGTTCTCCGCGAACCGGCAACCGTCGAGGAAGAGGGGCAGCCCGTATCGGTCACACACCTCGCGGACGGCCCGCAGGTTGGCCATCGAGACCGGCTGGCCGCCGCCGGAGTTGTTCGTGACCGTGACGAACACGACCGGGATTGCGTCGCGGCCCCGTTCGCGGATGAGGGCGTCCAGGGCCCTGGTGTCCATGTTGCCCTTGAAGGGATGGATGGTCGCCGGCTGTCTCCCCTCGGGAATGGGCAGGTCCACCGCCTCGGCGCCGGTGAACTCGACGTTGGCCCGGGTGGTATCGAAGTGCGTGTTGTTGGGGACGACCTTGCCCGGGCCCGAGATGACGCTGAACAGGATCTTTTCGGCGGCCCGGCCCTGGTGGGTGGGGATCACGTGGCGAAACGCGAACAGCTCCTGAACCGCCTCCAGGAACCGATACCACGACGGGCTGCCGGCGTAGGACTCGTCCCCGCGTTGGATGCCGGCCCACTGCTCGGCGCTCATCGCGCCGGTGCCCGAATCGGTCAGGAAGTCGATCAGGACGTCGTCGGCATGCAGGTTGAACAGGTTGTAGCCCGCCGCTTCGAGGGCCGCCTGGCGCTCCTCGACGGTCGTGAGCCGGACCGGCTCGACGCTCTTGATCCGGAACGGCTCGATGATCGTCCGCCAGCGCTCCACGCGGTCAGGATAGGGGCCCGGACCGGAGCCGGTCTGGCCCCGCTAGCCGAGTAGCGTGACGAGGATCGTGACCAGGTAGGCGGCGAGGAGCAGCCCGCCGACCGCCAGGTGGAGCTTGATATTGGTGCCCATCACAGCCATCAGCGTGTACGGGCTGTTGTAGTGGACGCCGATCCCGGTATGGACCCTCAGCGCCAGCGGGACGGCCGCGAGTGCGATCAGGGTCGGCCACGGCAGCAGCCCGGCAGCCGCTCCTGCCACGATGACCGCGAACGCGCCCAGCGCGGCCAGCAGGTAGCCCAGGCGCACCGTCTCCGGGGCCCAGCGTGCTGGGAGCGTGCGCTTGCCCACCGAGGCGTCTCCGACGCGGTCGGGGACCTCGTTCACGTACAGGATGAGAGCCACCAGGATCCCCATCGGGACCGATGCGACGGCGGCCTCCCAGCTCAGGCTGCCGGCCTGGACGACGTAGGCACCCAGCACCAGGATCGGGCCGAAGGCGATGGCCACGGCGACCTCGCCAAGCCCCCGGTGGACGAGCTTGATCGGCGGGGCCGTGTACGCGATCCCGATCAGGATGCCGGCCAGGCCGATCAGCAGGAGCGTCAGCGAGCCGGTCATCCACACGAGCAGGAGGCCGATGGCCGCTGCCGCGGCGAAGAGGGCCGCAGACAGCATCGAAAGCTGGCGAACGGTGACCAGGTCGTAGATGGCGACGCGCGAGCCGCCCGAGTACTGGGTCGGGTTGACGTTGGCGTCGTCCGCCCCGGAAAGGGTGTCGAAGACGTCGTTGGTGACGTTGGCGGCCAGATGTGCCAACGACGCGCCGATGAGCGTGAGCAGCGCGGTCCACCAGGTGAAGAAGCCATGGCTGGCGGCGATGGCGATCCCGAGCAGGACCGGGACGGCGGTGGCCGACAGGAACGGCAGGCGTGTGGTGCGCAGCGCCAGCCAGAACGGGCCGAGGCGCGGGCGGATGATGCGGCCGCGTTCCGCGGACAGCCTCGCCAGGTAGTGCCGCGACTGGGGCACCGAGCGCTCCGAGTACTCGAAGAACGGCACCTCCGCCTCGTCCCAGCCCCAGGCACGGGACGGGCGGAACGTCACGCGGCCATCGACGGCCGCGGCAACGCGTCCCCACAGCTCGAGGTAGCGCCGCTCGTCGTAGCCCTCTCCCGGCTTCGGACGGATGTGACTGGCAATCAGGTTCACCTCCCGATCAGTCGGCATGGTCAGCCCGTCGCCGGCGGGGGCGCGCAGGCGCACCACGCCCCCATCGGTATCGGTCGTGAACTCGGTCGCCACGCTGATCGGGTAGCCAGCATCGTCGATCCAGCTCACCACCACGAACGGATAACCGGCAAGCCGCTCGAAGTCGGCCGCCGCCGGGACGTGGGCCGGCAGGCTGCCACCGCGGACCGTTGGGGTGGCCATCAGGCGACCTCTGCCCGAGGCGCCACGCTGACCTGGGGCGCACGGCCGGTGTCGCCCTCGACCCAGTAGAGGCATCGCTCGGGTGTGATCTCGATCACGGCCCGTTCGAAGAAGAGCGGCAGCGCGACGCGCATCTTCAGGAACGAGTCGATCACCGGCTCCTTCCGGCGCCAAAGGCCCAGGATGAGCCCCTCCCACTGGCTGTGCGGGTCGTCCTCGATGATCCGCGCCGTCCCCTGGATGGTGGCTCGATCGGGGTTGCCCTTCATGGCCACCGGGTCGCTCAGCGCCACGGCCACCTTCGGGTTGCGCTTGATGTGCTCCAGCTTCTTGCTGAAGAGGGTGGACGAGTGCATGTACAGTCGCTCGCCGTCATAGAGCGGGATCAGCGGATGGGTGATCGGCCGTCGGTTGGGGCCGACCACCGTCAGCTCGCCGACCAGAGCCACGTCGAGCAGGCGCTCAACTGGCTCAGGCAACCATCCCATGCGGCACCTCCACCCGGTCAGGATAGGCGGTCGCGGACGACATGGATGGCTGCCCGACTGGGGCATGATTGGCCCTTCCAACCTTGGTACGGATGAGGAGGCAAGCGGATGGCGGGCTGGATCGAGCTCGGGGGCGCCCTGGTTTCAACACCGGCGGTCACCACCTGGACCGAGGGGGAGATGCAGGTCTTCAGCATCGGGCCCGAGGGCGACCTATCGAGCCTGTACTGGGACGGTCGAGCGTGGCATCCGTGGCACAGCCACGGGGGCGACTTCATCGGCTCGCCGGCGGTCTGCTCCTGGGGGGCGGAGCGCATCGACGTGTTCGCCAGGGCGAAGGACGGAACGCTGATGCACCAGTGGTATAAGCCCCACGACTGGTCGGAGTGGGAGTCGCTGGGCGTCGTGCTGGACGGGGACCCGGCCGCGTGCTCGTGGGGGCCGAACCGGATCGACCTGTTTGCGCGTGGCGTTGGTGGTGGCCTCGTGCACGCGACCTGGGACGGGACCACCTGGTCCTTCGCGCCCTAAGCCAGCCGGGAGCCGACCATCGACCGACTTCGGGCACTCATCGGTTTCGCGCCGGTCGCCATCGAGCGTTGGGTTCGCGCGGCGGTCGGCCGCGTGCCGGTGGACATTGCCCCGTGGATCGCGGTCGGGGCGCTGGCCCTGGCCGTTGCGCCCCTTCTGTGGGCGGGGTCCGAGAAGGAGATCCTTCCCGTCACCTCGGTGGAGATGGTCGACCGGAGCGTCCCCACCACCCAGACCTACGTGAGTCTGCCCGGGGTGGCGATGACCGTCAGCCTGCCGGCTCCCGGCTCCACCAGCGGTCCGCCATATGGGCTCCTGGTGCGGGACCGGGCAAGCGCGAATGCCATCACCATCGTCACCTCGGACGTGCCCCCGGGTCGGTTGGGCGCGCGGTACGTGGTCGGTCGGGTGACCGCCCGAGGCACCGCCGCGGTTGCTGTTGAGGCCCTCGAGGCCCGCGGCGAATCCACGACCGGCCTGGACGGGTCGACCTGGCTCATCGAGGTGACGCCGCCGGAGGATGAGCCGATCACCGACGTGGCTTCCGTCGCCGGCCTGGCCGGGCTGGCGGACGGAACGCTGGTCCGTATCCCACTCCGATTCGTCGGTGAGTCGATGCCCACCTGCGTCCTGGCCTCGGATGGCTGCCCCGCCCGTTCCCTGGCGGCGGGAAACGGCATCTTCGTCCACGTTGCCCACGGGATCCCCGAACCCGACCCGATCCTGGTCCAGACCGCGTACCCCTCGTCCGTGGTCCCCGGCCGATGGACGGGACCGCAGGTCCGCAACGGGCCTGATCTTCAGGCCTTCACCGCGACGGTCCCGGTCGGGACCCTCGCCGGCTGGGGCCGGACACTGGTCCTGGCCTCGATCGTCGATCAACCGGATATCGTGCGCGACCGATCGTGGGTGGGGCCCGGGCTGTTGGGGACGCTGGCCGGCTTGTTGTGGCTGGGCTCCCGCATCGGCTACCCGTTCTTTCGACCCATCGTGGAAGGGTCGCGCCGGTGGGGATTGGCATCTTCGGCGTCGGAGGTCGCGCTCCCCACCCTGCCAGTTGCGGGCATCCCGGTGCGGGTCAGCGGGCACGCCATGACGGTGGACGGGCGCCAACCCCACCTCGACGAGGCGCGGGCAATGCTCGTGCCGTCCAGTCCGCGCCCGGACGGGGGCCGTGCCACGGTGGCGCTGCGGATGCCCAGTGGGGAGGTGATTGCCCTGGCCGCCTATGACATCGGCGCGCTGGGGAGCGTCGAGCGCGGTGAAGTCGTCCGCATCGGCGATGTGCGGCCCGCCCTGTGGGCGCACTGGTTCGGCACCGACCTGCGGATGACGTTCGAGTCAGTTGCCGATCGGGACCTCGCATCTCGGGCTGCCAGCGTACCGAGCGTCTCGATAGGATCACCCCCGTGAGCCAGAAGGCGGAGAAAGTCCATGGTGAGCACGTCGCGCTGGTGCTGAAGCCGGATGGCCAGCTGGAGACCCTGGGCGAGGACCGATTCGCCGAGATCGACACGCTCCGCCAGCACAAGGACACCCTCGTCTGGCTGGACATCGTTGACCCGACGCCTGAAGACCTGGCGCTCCTGGAGGCGGAGTTCGACCTCCACGACCTGGCGCTCGAGGACCTCCGCAAGCGCCGCCAACGGCCGAAGATCGACACCTACCCCGGCCATCACGTGATCGTGGTCTACGAGCCGCTGGACAGCGGCGACTCGGGGCGGATCTTCGACCTGGGCGAGGTGCACCTCTTCGCCGGCCGGGGCTACCTGGTCAGCGTGCACTGGGGCACGTCCCCCGTCATCGATTCGGTCAGAGGTCGCTTCCAACATCGCGGCGCGATGGTGGGCAAGACCGCGGGCTGGCTGCTGTATGCGGTGCTGGACACCACGGTTGACCGCTACTTCCCCCTCCTGGACCGCATCTCGGAGCAGATCGACGATCTCGAGGACCGGATTCTGGACGTCAAAGGCGGCACGGTGCTCCTCCGCGAGGTCCTGACCCTCAAGCGCAAGCTATTGGAGCTGCGCCGGGTGTTGGCCCCCATGCGGGACGTGGCGAACCAGCTGCTGCGCCGCGAGATCGAGATCCTCGACGACGAGGCCCTTCCCTACTACCAGGACCTGTACGACCACTCGGTCCGGATCCTCGACTCGTTGGACCTGTTCCGGGACCTCGTGTCGGCGACCCTCGACGCCCACGAGTCGGTGACCAGCAACAGCCTCAACATCATCGTCAAGCGGCTCACGGCCGCCACGGTCCTGCTCATGGTCCCGACCCTGATCGCCGGCATCTACGGCATGAACTTCCGGTTCATGCCCGAGCTGCAGCAGCCAATCGGTTACCCGGCGGTCCTCTTCGTCATGGCGCTCACGGTCATCGGCCTGGGCTGGTTCTTCCGCCGCATCGGCTGGTTCTAGACCAGCGCCCTAGCGCGAGTCGAGGGTGGCGTTGCGGTAGGCGCTGCGCTCCAACCACCGGAACAGGAAGAACGCGGCCAGCGCGTAGGCCAGACCGATGAGGGCCTCGGTCGCGATCAGGCCGCCAACCTCTGCCAGCCCGGCACCAGCGATCGCCTGGCGCACCGCTTCCAGGCCATGGGTGAACGGCAGCACCTGGCTGACCACCTGCATCCACGGGGGCAGGGCCGACAGGGGGATGTTCACGCCGCAGAAGAGGAGGAACAGGAAGACCAGCAGGTTGGCCCCGAAGAGCCCGTCGCGGAGGCGGAGCGACAAACCGCCCTGGACCGCCCCGATCGCCGAGCAGGAGAAGGCCGTCACGACCATGGCCAGCACGATGATGCCGAGCGTGCTGAGATCGAAGCGGACGCCGAGCACGATCCAGCTCAGGGCGAAGCCGTAGGCGGAGACGAAGATGCCGTTCACGATGAACGGAATGAACCGACCTCCGAACAGGGCGGCCCGGTTGGCGGGGCTGGCCATCAGCGCCGGCAGCGTCCCGAACCAACGCTCGTTGGCCACCGCCATGGTCATGCCGTAGATGCCAGACATGGAGCAGACCTGGACCGCGTTGCCGATGGCGAAGAACGCGGGGTCCATGCCGGTGGCGTAGCTGCCCAGCGCGGCGAAGAACAGGATCTGGAAGGTTGGCGCCCCGAGCAGGGTTGGGATGTAGATCGAGGGCCGCGCCCAGTTGAACAGTGCGGTGTAGCTGAGGCGGCCGCCGTTCCAGAAGATGCGCCAGTTCGCTCGCGCGGATCCCGGGTGGGAGGGAACCGTCGAAGTCGGGATCGCCGAGGCCGAGGCTGCCGCGGACATGAGGCGTCAGGCCAGATTCAGGGTCGCATCGCGCCGGGCCTTGTCGATGACGTAGACCAGGATCCGGCGGGCGGCGACGTAGTAGACGAGGGCCAGGACGAAGCACATGACGACGGCTAGCCACGGCGGCTCGGCGCCGATGGCCGCTCCCCGGATGGCCTCCACGCCCCAAGTGGGCACCAGGACCCAGCTGATGGGGCCCAACCAGCCGGGCAGCAGGGCAAGGGGCACGATCATCCCGGTCGCAATCCAGACCGGGTACTCCAGCAGGTTGCTCAGGGCGTTCGCGTGGCGGTACAGCACGAAGGTCGTCGCCAACAGCATGCCCATCACGCCGAGGCCGATGACCGCAGCCAGGAGCGACAGCGGCAGCATCAGCGGGTAGTTGGCGTCGAGCGGCATGCCGAACAGGAGCACGCCCCAGGCCAGGGTGGCCACCATGGAGTAGAAGCCGAACGTCGTCGTGGCAAGGGTCTGGCCGAGCAGGGTCAGGTCGTAGCGGCGCGGCGCGGCGACCAGCAGCTCGAGGGTCGACTCCCATCGCTGCCAGGCGATGGCCCCGCCTCCGCCGAACAGGGTCGTCGACCAGACACCCATCATGCCGGTCCCCAGGGCGGCGAACAGGAGCGTGTGCTCGCCCGCCGCATCGCCTCCCACCTGGAACAGGAAGAACGCGATGGTGGCGAAGATGATCGGCTGGACGACCGCGGTGAGGATGAAGAAGTCGCTGATCATGAAGATCCGCATCGTGAACGCCCAGACGCGGGCCACCTGGTGGAGATTGGCCCGAAGCGAGGTGAGCGCAGACATCGGTCAGGCCACCGCCTCCGCTCGGGCGCCGTCTCCGTCTGCCTCGCCGGTGGACGCAATCAGATGCACGTACGCGTCCTCGAGGGTCGGCTCGCGGGCCGCGATCTTGCCGATTCGGGTATCGCCCAGGTGCTGGATCAGGCGCTGCGTGATCTCCGTCCCCCGTTCGGACTGGACGAGCAGGATCTGAGATTGCTCCTGGTCTTCGGTGTTGACGGCGATGACGTCTGGGTCGGAACGGAGCCGATCCACCGCATCAGGCGTGACGCCATAGGTCTCGATCTCCACGATCGTCCGATTGGCGATGACCGACTTCAGGTCGGTCGCCGTTCCGGCCGCCACGATGCGGCCCCCGTTGATGACCGCGATCCGGTCGCAGAGCGCATCGGCCTCGAACATGTAATGGGTGGTCATCAGCACAGTCTTGCCGGCCTGCACGAGGGTGGCGATCGTGTGGCGCAGCTCCCGGGCGCCAACCGGGTCGAGCCCGATCGAAGGCTCGTCCAGGAACAGGACCGGAGGGTCGTGGAGCAGGCCGCGGGCGATGTGGAGCCGCTGGCGCATGCCGCGCGAGTATCCCTCGACCTTCTCCTGCTCGCGCCCCTGCAGGCCGACCATGTCGAGCAGCGCATCGATGCGGGGCCGCTGAGCCGCCGGCTCGACCCCGTACAGCTCGGCGAAGAAGCGGAGGTTGTCCAGGCCACTGATACGGTCGTACAGGCCGCGCTCACCGCCGAAGACGTACCCGATGCGCTTGCGGACCTCGGTCGTGTCCTTCACCACGTCGAAGCCCATCACCCGCGCCGTTCCCGATGTCGGAAGGAGGAGGGTGATCAGCATCTTGATGGTCGTCGTCTTGCCCGCGCCATTGGGACCGAGCAGCCCGAAGAGCTCGCCGGGCTGGACCTCGAAGCTGATGCCGCGCACGGCTTCGACATCGATCGAGCGACGGCGGATGACGCCCAGGTGGGTCCGATAGGTGCGGACCAGGTCCAGGGCCTCGATGGCTGGGGCCGAGGGCGCGGGGGATGCGGCAGTCACGGGGGATGCGGCGGTCACGGGATGGCCGAGAGTAGCCGAATCACGAGCCGGGCGGCGACGAGGGCCGAGTAGCCGGACGGGTCGCGCTCGGGGACCAGCTCCGTGAACGCCGCGCCCACCACTCGGCAGCGCGTCGCCGCGCCACTCACCAGGTCGCCGGCCTCGTCCCACGAGAGACCACCGGGGAGCGGCGCGCTGACCGCGGGGCACAGGCTGGGGTCGAGGCCGTCCAGGTCGATCGCCAGGAAGATGGCGCCTCCCTCGGGGAGCTGCTCGAGGACCCATCCCACGCCGCGTTCGCGCAGCTCCCGGGCGGTGACCAGAAGACCTCCGGCAGAACGGGCATCTTCGAGGTCGGAGGGGCGGGCGCTGCCGACGCCCCGCAGCCCAACCTGGACGACGCGTGAGACGTGGGCCATCTCGCTCGCGCGGCGCATGGGCGAGGAGTAGCCATCCGTCACCCCGCCCACTTCGTCCCGAAAGTCGAGATGGGCATCAACCTGGAGGACGGTGAGCGGACCGCGGTCCGCGTACGCTCGAAAGATCGGGATGGGAACCGAGTCATCCCCGCCAAGCACTACCGGCGTCACTCCCTGATCGAGGAGAGAGCGGACCGCTGCTTCAGCCCGCGCCGCGTTGCCGGGCCCGTCTGCGGGATCGCCCGCGACGTCACCGCAGTCTGCGATGCGCCCCGCATTCGGGAGCATCGGCTTGCCGGTGTCGAAGTCGTGGTGACCGAGGAAGCCCGCCATCCGCATCGACCGACGGCGAATGGCGCTCGGCGCATCGGCGCATGCTGCTCCGGAGCTGGTCGAGGGGTAGGGAACGCCGTAGGGGATGCCGAGGATGGCGAAGTCAGCCTTTACCGCGGCCGGATCGGCGGCTGGCAGGCCGAGGAACGTGCCGGGAGGTGAGGTGCCGAGCACGGAACGAAGCATAGGGGAGGTGCCTCGCTACAATCGCCGCGAGGGGGACCCGGGAGAAACATCACCAATGAGTGAATTGCTGGCCCTGGCCGGATTTGGCTTCGTGCTCGGGATGCGTCATGCCACCGACGCCGATCACGTCATCGCCGTCACGACCATCCTGTCCCGGTCGCGGCGCTTCGCGCATTCCACCCTGATCGGCGCCCTGTGGGGCCTGGGTCACACCATCACCGTCCTGGCGGTGGGAACCCTGATCATCGTGTTCGGGATCGTCATCCCGCCGCCCGTGGGCCTGGCCATGGAGCTCGCGGTCGCGGTCATGCTCATCCTGCTGGGTGTCTTGAGCCTGACCGGCGCGATGCGCACGGTGACCGAGCGACTCACCCCACCCGCGCCCCTGCATGGACACTCCCACGAGCACCTGCACGCGCATGACGACGACGGTCCGCATCCGCATGAGCACGCGCACCTCCACGGCCACGGCACCGACTCGGCCCTGGCCGGACTGCGCGACCTGCGCGACACCTTTGGCTGGTACCAGCTCGGCCGGCCCGTGGTGGTTGGACTCGTCCACGGCCTGGCGGGCAGCGCCGCGGTTGCCCTGCTCGTGCTGGCCACGATTCGGGATCCGGCCCAGGCCATGGTCTACCTCCTCATCTTCTGTGCCGGGGTGGCGGCCGGGATGGCGGTCCTGACCACCGTCATCGGGCTGCCCTTCCTGGTTAGCCGCGCTAGATCCGAGCGCATCAACCGATGGCTGACCGTTTCCACCGGCGTCCTGTCGATCGTCTTCGGCCTGTACCTCGGCTATCAGATCGGCTTCGTGGATGGGCTGTTCACCGGCGACTACCAGTGGGAGCCGACCTAGGAAAGACGTCGCGAAAAACGCGTGCGGCGGGCCTGTCGTCGGTCGCAAAATTCCCGGCGCCTACCGCAACCGGAGTCGCCTTCATGGATTGGTACCCGTGGATCGTCGTCCTGCACGTGCTGGGGGCGTTCCTATTCGTCTTTGGCCACGGGGCATCGGCCTTCGCGGCCATCCGCCTGCGCCGGGAGCGAGACCCGAACCGAATCGCCGCCATGCTGGAGGTCTCGACGTTCAGCTACATCGGCATGGGCGTGGGCTGGGTGGTGCTGCTGGCGGCCGGGATCGTGGCCACCTTCATGGCCGGCCTGTGGGGAGCGGCCTGGATCTGGGCATCCCTCGTCATCTTCATCGTCTTGACCGGCTACATGACGCCGCGGGCGGCTGGCTGGATGCTCGAGGTGCGCCACGCGGTCGGGATCAAGTCGCCGTTCGCCGACAAGAAGGAGGATCCGGATCCAATACCCGCCACTCCCGAGGAGCTGGACCGCATCCTCCGCTCGCCGCGCATCTTCGAAGTCACCGCGGTGGGCGGCATCGGTTTGGCGACGATCATCATCCTGATGGTCCTTAAGCCATGACCCGCTGGGCACGCCATGCGTACTTCGGGTCGCTGGTCCTGTTCCTGGCCGGCCTGGTGTTCCAGGTCTACCTGGTCGGGCAGAGCCTGTTCGTGGATCCGCGGGACTGGAGCCAGCACGCAGGCTGGGGCTGGACCGTGGGGCACGGGATCCCGCTGCTGATCCTCATCAGCGCAGCGCTCAGTCGCCTCGGAAGGCGCAGGTGGATGGTCCTGCTCGTCTTCTTCCTCGCCGCCGCGATCCAGCCCCTCCTCCCCGGGTTCCGGGAAATGAGCCCGTTGCTGGCGGTGTTGCATCCGGTCAACGCCGTGCTCCTGGTCGGGCTGACGTTGTGGCTGTTGCAGGACGCGTGGCCCCTGGTCCGATCTCGAGAGCCCGCGGCCACCCCACCGACGAGCTGAGCGCCGGTTACCGCCCTTCAGACGAACCTGAGGTCGCCCGCGTCCTCCGGCTCGACCAGCCGGTCGCAGGTCGCGCAGTACCACCTGGCTTCGACCGGCGTCCCGCACGATGCGTGGCGCATCGGTTCCGCCTCGGGGGCCACCGCCGACCCCCAATCCGCCAGCATCCTGAGCGCGCCGGCGAGCTCCATTCCTTCGGCGGTCAGCTCATATGTCACCCGCGGCGGACGCTCCTCGTATTGCCGAGATCGGACGACACGCTGCGCTTCGAGGCGCCGAAGCCGATCGGTCAGGGTGTTGGGAGCGATGCCGTCAACCACCGAAGAGAGCTCGGTGAATCGTCGCGGCCCATCCAGCAGGGCTTCGATGAGGAGCAGGCTCCAGCGATCCCCGACCCGGTCGAGGGCGGCGGCCAAGGGGGTGGTGGTGGCCATGGATCCGATTATGGGTGCCGATCCGCTCAGCGGCGCCGACCTGGTTGCGTTCACCCGGACATACTAGTAACTTGCAGATTGTAAGTCACTAGAGGGATTCCCCCACCATGAACGCACTGGCAGACCTCGGAACGGCACTCACGGAAATCGGCGATCGGGTGGGCGCGTCCACCGTCGGGATCGGGAACCGCTGGCGCGGCGGGTCCGGCGTCGTCATCGGTCAGGATCGGGTCCTGACCAGTGCGCACAACCTCCACGGCGACGAACCTCGGGTCTACTTCGCCGATGGGCGTGAGGAGACCGCCCGGGTCAAGGGCGTCGACCAGGACGCCGATCTGGCCGTCCTCGAAGTGGACACCGGCGGGGCGCCGGCCATCGGGTGGGGCAACGGCGAGCCCCTGGCGATCGGTTCCCCGGTGGTCGCCCTGGCTGACCCTTCGGGCGGTGGGCGTCGGCTCACGGTTGGCTATGTGTCGAGCCCCGATCGCCCGTTCCGCGGTCCGCGCGGCCGCGAGCTGGGCCGCTTGATCGAGCACACCGCGCCGCTCATGCCAGGCTCGAGCGGAGGGCCCATCGTCGACGCGGAGGGCAAGGTCCTGGGCATCAACACCATCAGGCTGGGGGGCGGGTTCTTCGGCGCCATCGCATCGGACAAGGCGTTCCTCGACCGCGTGGAGCGGATCGGCCGCGGTGACGTGCCCAATCCTCGTCGGATCGGGATCGGCATCGCACCGCCCTTCGTGGCTCGGCGCCTGCGCCGCGCGGTTGGGCTCCCCGAGCGCGACGGGATCCTGGTCCGCGATGTGGAGGACGGTTCGCCGGCCGCCGACGCGGGCATCCTCGAGGGCGACCTGATCGTGCAGGCAGGCGGGCGGCCCATCGGGCAGGTGGACGACATGTTTGCGGCCATCGAGTCGGCCAAGGAAGGGAAGGCGCTCACCCTCACCCTCCTGCGCGGTACCGAGGAACGGACCGTGGAGGTCACCCCCACGGCTTAGACTCGGGCCGTGTTCAGCACGGTCCGAGTCATCGGGGCGGGCCGCGCCGGTTCGGCCCTTGCCGGTCGGCTGCGGGAGGCAGGGCTGAGCGTGAAGGCCGGCCGCGAGCCGCTGGCTGACGCCGACCTCGTTCTGCTGGCCGTGCCTGACGCCGCGATCGCGGAGGTCGCGCAGGCGGTGCCCGTGGGCCCCTGGTTGGCGCACGTCTCGGGCGCTACCTCTGTCACCGCGCTGGCTCCGCATCAGCGGCGCTTCAGCCTGCATCCACTGCAGACCCTGACACGGGATCGAGGTCCGGAGCAGCTCGAAGGGGCCTGGGCGGCCCTGACTTTCGAGACCGATGAAGCCGGCGAGGCTGCCCACTGGTTGGCCGGGCAGCTCGGCCTCCACGCGTTCGAGCTGGCCGATGCCGACAAGCCGCTGTACCACGCTGGCGCGGCCATTGCATCGAACTTCCTGGTCACCCTGTACCGCGTCGCGGCGCGGCTGCTGGTCGAGAGCAACGCCCCACCCGAGGCCCTGGTCCCCCTCATGCGCCGGGTCATCGAGAACGGCTTCCAGCTGACCGGGCCCATCGCGCGGGGGGATTGGACGACCGTAGACGCGCACCTCGCGGCCATTCGCGGGCGCACGCCCGAGGTCGAGGCGGTGTACCGGGCCCTGGCGGAGGCAACGCGGGAAGTGGCGCGGACCGAATCGTGAAGGTGGCGCGGACCGGTGAAGACCTGCGCTCGGTCCTGAGCGGACTTCCCGACCGGGCCGATGTCGGCCTGGTGCCAACCATGGGCGCGTTCCACGACGGTCACCGGTCCCTGTTTTCGGCTGCTCGCCGGGAGTGCGCGGCGGTCGTGGTGTCCCTTTTCGTCAACCCCACCCAGTTCGGCCCAGCGGAGGATCTCGAGGCCTACCCACGGGACGAGGCGCGGGACGCCGCCACCGCGGAGAAAGACGGTGTCGACGTCCTGTTCATCCCGGCGCCGGACGAGATGTATCCGCCAGGCTTCGACACCTGGGTCGAGCCCGGCAGCCTGGGATCCGTCCTCGAGGGTGCTGTCAGACCCGGCCACTTCCGGGGCGTGGCCACCGTCTGCCTGAAGCTGTTCAACCTGGTCCGGCCCCGGCGGACGTACTTCGGGCGCAAGGATGCCCAGCAGGCGGCAGTCATCCGGGCACTGCTCCGCGACCTCGATCTGGCGCCCGACATCGAGCTGCGCATCCTTCCCACGGTTCGCGACACGGACGGGCTGGCCCTCTCCTCGCGAAACGCGTACTTGTCCGCTGAGGACCGGGAGCGCGCCCTGGCCCTGCCACAAGCCCTCCACGCGGGTCTTGCGGCGCACCGATCCGGCGGTGACGCCGTGGCGCAGGCGCGCGCCGTGCTGGAAGCCGCGCCCGGTCTCGCGATCGACTATGTGGCGGTGGCGGACCTCGACGGACCGACACTGGCGGCCGCCATCCGGGTGGGCACCACGCGGTTGATAGACAACGTCCTCCTCAGCGGCGAAGATGCCAACTGAGGTGTGGAACCCATGACGACCGAGTCACCAACTCCCCGGTCCCGGTTCAGCCTGCCTGAGCTGGCCGCCATGAAGCCGAACGGCGAGAAGATCGTGATGGTCACCGCCTACGACGCCCCCGGGGCACGGCTGGCGGACGAGGCTGGAATCGAGCTGATCCTGGTGGGCGACTCGGCGGCCATGGTCGTCCTCGGCCACGACTCCACGGTTCCGGCCACGGTGGACGAAATGATCGTCCTGACCCGCGCCGCGCGCCACGGCGCGCAACGGGCCTTGCTGGTGGCCGACATGCCGTTCGGGTCGTTCCAGATATCGGACGAGGAGGCCGTCACCAATGCCGTCCGCTTCATTAAGGAGGCCGACGCCGATGCGGTCAAGCTGGAGGGCGGCGGGGCTTCGGTGTCACGCGTCCGCTCCATCGTCGGGGCGGGCATCCCGGTCATGGGGCACATCGGTCTGACCCCCCAGTCGGCGACGATGCTCGGCGGCTACAAGGCCCAGGGTCGCACGGCCGCCAAGGCCCGAGCCCTGCTGGCCGACGCGCAGGCGCTTCAGGAGGCGGGCTGCTTCGCCATCGTCCTCGAGGCGGTCCCCGCGCCGGTGGCGACCCGCATCAGCCAGACTCTTCGGGTCCCGACCATCGGGATCGGGGCCGGACCCGGCTGTGACGGGCAGGTGCTGGTCTGGCACGATCTGCTGGGCCTGACCGAGGGTCGCGCCCCCCGGTTCGTCAAGCGCTACGCCCAGCTGGCCGAGAACATTCGCCAAGCGCTGACGGCGTATGCCGCGGACGTCCGACGCGGCGTGTTCCCGGCCGAGGAGCACAGCTACGGCATCCCGGACGAGGAACTGGCCCTGTTCGAGTCCGAGCTGGATTCGGGGGTTCTCGTCCGATCCGAAGACGCGCGCGGATCGGCGAGCGACTGGCTCTAGCCCGCGGCCTCCCAGCCCTCCACGGTGTAGATCCGCTCCAGTCCGTCGTCCTCGTCCCAATGCGCGCCCACGTGTGCCAGGCCGAGCTTCCGAACGAGGTTCTCTGACCGCTCGTTGCCCGGCGAGATGGAGGCGCGGAAGCGATGCGTGCCGTGCTCCCGCGCGGCCCAGTCGAACATGGCCCGCACCGCTTCGATCGCATAGCCAAGGCCGCGGTAGTCGGGATGGAGCTCATATCCGACCTCCGCGAATCCACGGTCGTCAGGCGGTCCGTGAAAGTTCAGGTAGCCAATGACGGTAGGGCCCCCGCTGCCGTCCCGCAGCACGATGGGCCTGATCAGCCAAGGCTCGCTGGCCGGGACCTCGCCGATCTGCTTGAGCCGGTACTGCATCAGCCTCCCGACCTGGGTCGCCCACCAGTCCGGGATCGGCGCGCCGATCTCCGACGCCACCGAATCGGTGTCACCGCGGAGCAGCCGCTGCAGGCGGCTGGCAGTCAGCAGCGGCATGGTCAGGCGCTCGGATACGACGGGCGTAGGGTCGGCGGCCACGTCGCCATGTTACGGGGCTGGATGACCTGAGCCGGCGGCGCGCCGCGGCTTTGCGAAAGGTCAGGCGGGAGTCAGATCGGCCTGTGTCAGACGGGGAGTCTGGACCTCGGCGTCGCGAGGCTCGGTTGACGAGGACGGCCGGTCGCTGCGCCGCCGGCGCTGCCGGCGGGCCGGTGTGGCGAGGTCAACCGCGCCCTGGTCGATCAGTTCCTGATCGATGGGCCGGGCGAAGTAGTAGCCCTGTCCGTATCGGCAGCCGAGTGCCTCCATCCGTTTGGCCTGTTCGGCGGTCTCGATGCCCTCGGCCACTGTTTCGATGTCGAGCGACTGGCTCAAGGCAACGATCGCCCCGGCCAGCGCGGCGGAACGGGCATCGGCACTCGAAACCTGCACGAATTCGCTCGCGATCTTCAGCGCATCGACCGGGAACTGGCGGAGGTGGCTGAGCGAGAAGTAGCCCGTCCCGAAGTCATCGATGACCACCCGGACCCCGAGCTGGCGCAGCTCGTTCAGCGTGGCGATGGTCGGCGTGGTCGCCTTCAAGAGGGCCGTCTCCGTGATCTCCAACATCAGGCTGCCGGGGTCCATCCCGGCCTCCTCGAGGGTGGTGCGGACGGCGGCCACGAAGTCGGGCTGCTGGACCTCGCGCGCCGAGACGTTGACGCACAGGAACGTGCCGCGGGGCACGAGCCCTTCTCGCTGCCAGTTCCCGGCGTGTTGGCACGCCTCGTGCAGCACCCATCTGCCGATCGGCAAGATGGCCCCGTTCTCCTCCGCGATCTCGATGAACTCGCCGGGCGTGATCAGGCCGCGATCGGGATGCTGCCAGCGGACGAGCGCCTCCACGCCGGCCACCTGTCCGCTGTCGAGGGCGACGATGGGCTGGTAGACGAGTCGGAGCTGGTCGAGGTCCACCGCCCGCTGGAGCTGGGCACCCAGCTCATGTCGCTCGCGGATGGCCGCGTGCATGCCCGGATCAAAGATGGCGAATCGGGACTTCCCGTTGGCCTTGGCCATGTACATCGCCACGTCCGCGTTGCGCAGCACCTCTTCGGACGTCTGGTCCGAGCTCCTTGCGCTCGCGATGCCGATGCTCGCCGTCGCGGCGACCTGCCGGTCGCGGATCAGGTACGGAGCGCGCAGCTCTCGGACAAGCCGCTCCGCCATCGCGCGCGATCGGTGCAGGTCGTCGTCATCGGGGGTCAGGATCGCGAACTCGTCGCCGCCAAGGCGTGCCACCAGGTCGCCCTCGCGCACGAGCTCCGTGATGCGCTCGGTGACCGCAACCAGCAGAGCGTCGCCAGCAGCATGACCAAGGGTGTCGTTCACGACCTTGAAGTCGTCGAGGTCCAGGAACAGCACAGCCGTGATTGGAAGCGATCCCTTCCGTGGCGTCGCGAGCGTGCCTTCCAGCGCGTGCTGGAACATCCCGCGGTTGGCTGCGCCAGTCAGGGAGTCGCGTTCGGCCAGGTCCTGGACGTGACGCAGCAGGACGGCGTTTCGGAAGTTCAGCGCGGCCACGGCGGCGAACTGGGCCAGCACCGAGGTCACTCGCCGCTCGACTCCAAACACTCGCCGCGAGCGATGCTCGATGACGACGGCGCCCACCGGCAGGCCTTCGGCGATCATCGGCGCCACCAGCAGGTTGCGGCAGTTCGGAAGGGCCGCCGCCAGCATGGGGTTGCGTTCGTCGTCGATGTGGCGCACGGCCAACACGTCGCGTCGCGCCCAGGCCCGTTGCACGACCGCATCCGGTGCCATTGGAGCGCTGGGTATGTCCTCGGCTCCTCGCCCGGCCAGCAGGACGACGTGGTCCTCGGACGCGCCCAGCACCACGCCCCGCTGGGTCTCGAACCGCTCGGCCAGTCCGTCGAGCACGATGCGCGCCTGGTGGACTGGGTCCCCGACCGCGTCCAGTGCGGCGCCCAGGTCGACCAGGGCCTGCAGATCGGCCCGGCGATTTCGAAGTTCCCGCTCGTTCATGGCCGAGAAGATCGACGTAGCCAGGGCGAACAACCAGAAGGCCGTGACGTTCAGCACCGGGAGGCTGTCGAAGGCGATGGCCTGGCCCGGCTGGGTATCCACCGGGGGCAGCAGCTGGGCGGCCTGCGCGTACAGGACCACGAAGACCAGCAGCGAGTGCCAGAGGGCAATCTTCAATCCCGTGCGGTACGAGGCAAGCAGCGACACGGCCACCAAGTGGAGGTAGGTCAGGAACCGCATCGGGCTCTCGGTGCCGCCCGTGGCATACATCGCGAAGGCGAGATACAGCCCATCGAGCAAGAGCAGGCTGTTGAGGATGGTGAATCCAGCGCGAGAGGCGCGGCGCCGCAGAACCTCGAAGACGACGGAGGCGACCAGGTAGCCAGCAGTCAATCCTGCGAGAACCGTAATCGACACACCGAGCGACTCGGGGCGTACCCCGGCCCATACCAGCACCATGGCGGCCATCGCAAGTCGCAGGAGGAGCAGGTTGCTCATCCGCTCGCTGAGAGCCGTGTAGTCGGTCGCCTCCGAGAGCATCGTCACAGTTCCTCTTCCTCCCGGAAGTCCATCACGACGTCCTTGGGCGTGCGCGGAGCGGAGCGCAGCTTAGGGTCGCGAGCATCAATCCGACCCTGACCGATGAGGTAGATGACCACGGCCGCCATGAGGATCAGCGGGAAGCTGAAGGCCGTCGCCACAACGGCTGCCGCCTCGGGCTTCACGACAGTTGCAATCTGCTCGGCGGCGGCCGCCAGGACGTCGCCCACCACTTCTGCTGGCTGCTCTGCGATGGCTGCGCCTCCCACCGTCGACGGGGCAAGGGGCGCCGGCGGAGGAGGCTGCAGCCAGGCGGTGACCGGAGACGAAGGAGCCGGCGACGAGTTGGTGATGTTGGTCTCGGGTTCACTCGGGCCGGCAGACGGGGAAGCGGCGGGCA
>JBIOTW010000032.1:0-7198 GCA_044866355.1 Candidatus Limnocylindria bacterium
TCGCGATGCTCGCCGAAGAAATCGCGGTAGTTGGCCGCGCCGCGCGTCCAGGCGAGGCGGTAGTAGGGGAGCTCGTTGATAGGCAGGATGTTCAGGGCCTTGTTGTAGAGCTCGATCAGGCGGCGAGACGACGGCGGCCCGTACAGCCATCGATCCAACCAAGTGCGCTCGTAGTTCCGGATCCGGGCGTGCAGGACCAGGTCGTGGTTCCGCGCCCCCGGAACCTCGAGCGGGTCGAACTGCAGGCTCCCCAGGCGTTCGACCACGCGCAGGACCGATGCCGCGCGTGCTGGCAGCGACCGCGGCGGGTCAAGGAGATGCCGGCGGATGAGAAACCGCCGGGCGTGGTCAGCCGACATGTGGCGCCGATCGGTCATGGGCAGGCGGATGCTAGACGAAGCGCAGACTTCCGCCGCACACTGCCCTCATGACCACTGACAGTGCGGCGGTCGAATCTCCACAGACGAAGACTGAATTTCGCTTCGAATGGTTGGCACTCTGGGTGGCAGAGTGCCAATCGGTATAATCCGCCGGCAATGGCGGTGAAGCGCGATTACTACGAGATCCTGGGGGTCGAACGGGACGCGTCCGATGCCGACATCAAGCGCGCGTTCCGCCGTGCGGCCCAGAAGCATCATCCCGACGTGGACGCCAGTTCCGGCTCCGAGCAGCGGTTCAAGGAGCTGAACGAGGCATACCGGGTCCTGTCGGACAGGCAGCGGCGCGCGGCGTACGACATGTTCGGGCACGCCGGGGTCGAAGGGTCGACCGCAACCGGGGAGCCATTCGGCGGCGGGTTCGGGCCGTTCGGCGACATCTTCGACGCCTTCTTCGGTGGCGCGCCGGCCGGCATGCGCCGGCGCCAGCGGGTCGTGGCCGGCTCCGACCTGCGCTACGACCTGACCATCACCCTGGCCGAGGCGGTGACTGGCGTCAGCCGTGAAATTCGGTTCCCCACTCTCGTGCGTTGCCCAACCTGTGACGGCAGCGGCGCAGAGCCGGGCAGCGAGCCGGAACGGTGCCCCGAGTGTAATGGCACCGGAGAGCGGCGGCGCGTGTCACAGACGATCCTGGGCCAGATGGTGAACATCACCGCCTGCCCGCGCTGCGGCGGCGAGGGGCGCGTGATCTCCACGCCGTGCCACACCTGCAAGGGGGACGGGCGTCTGCGCGAGGAACGGCGGCTGCAGGTCAGCGTCCCGGCGGGGATCGAGAGCGGGCAACGGATCGCGATCGAGGGACAGGGCGAGGCCGGTCCCCGCGGCGGCCCTTCCGGGGACCTGTACGTGATGGTCACTGTCCGCGAGGACCCGGACCTGGTCCGACGCGGAACCGAGCTGTACACCGAGGTTCCAGTCACCTTCGCCCAGGCCGCGCTGGGGGCCAACGTGTCGGTTCGGACCGTGGAAGGGACGGAGGAGGTCGAGATCCCGGCCGGTACTCAGAGCGGGCAGGAGATCCGGCTTCGCGCGCGCGGATTGCCGCGCCTGCGCGGCACGGGCCGAGGGGACCTGCATGTCATCGCGACGGTGGTGGTGCCAGCCAAGCTGACCAAGCGCGAGCGTGACCTGCTCCAGCAGCTGGGCGAAGTCAGCGGGCCAGCCACACTGCCCAAGAGCGGTCCCTCGCTGGGCGACCGCCTGCGCGACCTGTTCAGCTAGCCCGCCGCGCAGGACCGATGCGCTGGCTGGCCCTCAGCGTGGAGGCCGACGTCGAGGCGGTTGAAGCCATCACTGAGATCTTCGGCCGCCTGGGCCATGGGAGCGCGACGGAGCCCTTGCGCCTGCTGGAGGACGAAAGCGACGAGCAGGCTCTCCGGCCTGATCCAGCGGCCGGGTACCGAGTCACGACCTGGGTCCCCGACGATTCGTCCGCTTCAGAGGCGATCGAACGGACCCGGAAGGCGCTCTGGCACTTGCGCGCGTTCGACTTGAGACCGATGAGCGAGCTTTCGGTCACGACAACCGACGATGCGGCCTGGGCGACAGCCTGGCGCGAAGGCTACGTGCCGATACGGGTTGGCCGGCTGACGATCGTCCCGTCCTGGCTGGAGGTCCCCCGCGGCGCCGACCTGGTCATCCGGCTGGATCCGGGGATGGCCTTCGGGACCGGGCTGCATCCGACCACGCGAGCATGCCTCGACCTGCTTCAGGGCATGGAGCCGATGCACGGGGCCGTGCTCGACGTCGGGACCGGGTCGGGCATCCTCTCGCTGGCCGCTCTCCGACTGGGCGCCCACCGGGCCGTGGGGTATGACACCGATCCGCTGGCGATCGACGCCAGCACGGCGAATGCGCAGGCGAACGACCTGGGCGACCGCTTCGAGGCGCGCCGAGGGCCGCTACCCGAGACGCCCGAGGAGCGGTTTCCGCTGGTGCTCGCCAACCTCGTGGCGGCCGTGCTTATCGACTTGGGCGCGCGGCTCGCGGCTCACACCTCGCCGGGTGGGACGTTGATCGCGTCCGGGATCCTCGAAAGCCGCAGCGACGAAGTGGAGTCCGCGCTTACTGGTGCCGGGTTCGAGGTCATCGACTGGATCACGGATGGGGATTGGGTGACGGTTCGGTTCACACGGACGCCATGACGACGCATCGGTTCTTTGTCGAGCCCGGGACGGTGAGCGGCGACCGGTTCGTGGTGCCGGAGGCCATCGATCACCAGGTCACGCGGGTGCTTCGCCTTCGGGATGGCGCCGAGATCGTGTTGCTGGAGGGGGACGGGCAGGAGGTCCGCTGCCGCCTCAATGGTGGCTGGCTGGAGGTCGTGTCCAGCGCCCCGACTCTCGGGGAGCCACGGCACCGACTGAGCGTGGCCCAGGCGCTGCTCAAAGGGGACCACCTCGAGCCGGTGGTCCGGCACGGAACCGAGGTGGGCATCTCGCGATTCGAGCTGATCGTCACCGAGCGGTGCGTGGTCCGGGAGGTCTCGGACGCGCGTTTGGCACGCCTGCGCGCGGTGGCCCGGGAAGCGGCGGAGCAATCGGAGCGTGGCATCGTCCCCGAGGTCGTTGGCCCGCTCCCGCTGGCCGATGTCATCGGTCGGGGATCGGTCCTGTTGTTCGAACGCACTGATGGTCCGCGCCTGTCCGAGGTCCCCGTGGCGGATCGCCTGGTCATCGGTCCTGAAGGGGGATTCACCCCTGACGAAGTGGAGGCGGCGGAGCGGTCGGGAGCCACGATCGCCGGGCTGGGGCCGCGGATCCTCCGCAGCGAATCCGTAGCGGTGGCGGCCGCGGCGGTCGTCCTATCGCGAACCGGCGACTTCGCCTGATTCGCCGAGGCGAACGCTGGGGGCCTACCTAACCGCGCGGCCGGGTCCATACTCTTCCCATCTCGCGTCGGCGCCGCTGCCCGCGCCGGGGGAGTAGGGAGGGACGCACCGATGCGTGCCAGTTCGTCAGCTCAGGCCCGCCTCCTTGTGGCCGGCCTGGCGCTGGCCCTCTCGACATCAGCATTTGCCACGTCGCCGGTCGCAGCGGGCGAGAGCGGGCCGTGGGGCACCCCCCTGCGAGCAGCCGAGGACGGCGGCACCACGTTCTCTCCAGGGATCGGGACGCGTGCGGCGGTGAACGTGCGCGCACTGGCCGCTCGTGGGCCAATGCATACGCCGGAGGCTCCCACGATTCCACTCGGCTTCCGCATGGCGCCGGAGCAGCCCAGCCCCTCGGCGCCGAGCGCGCAGGTGTACAGCGGCCCGTTGCCGGTCCAGGCAACCATCACCGCGAACCCGGCTGCCGCGCAGCCCGGCTTCCAGGGCCTGGCGTTCGCATCCGGACCTGCCAACGCCGTCGACCCCCCGGACCCCTGGGTCGCGGTCGGGCCGGACCATGTCGTCCAGGCCGTTAACCGGAGTCTGCGAATCACGAACCGATCCGGGGGCTCCCCGACGGACATATCCTTGGCCGATTTCTTCGGCACCAGCGGACTCGGAGTCACCACCTTCAACGCCGACCCGCGCGTGATATTCGATTCGTCACACGGACGTTGGGTGGCGACCGAGCTCTCCTGGGATTGCGACACGACCGACGTTTCGTTCGGCCACGGCTACGTGGACGTCATGGTCTCGGACACCTCTGATCCATTGGGTTCGTGGTCGGGCTTCTACATCTCCTTCAACGACTTCTTGCCCGACTATCCCGCACTCGGCACATCCAGCGACAAGGTCGCCATCACAGCCAACATCTTCGCCTTCGTGGGCGGCGCCGGAAACTGTGCCAGCCACACCGGGTATGCGGGGACGGACGTCCTGGTGCTGGACTGGTCGGCCATCCTCAACATCACCACCCTGCCCGTCGAGGAATACGCGACCGGCGCCAACTATTTCACCCCCAGGGTCGCAGTCCAAACCCCTGCCACGTCCGAGTCCCTTCGTTTGGTTACCCAAAAGCTGGTCTCGGGCAGCCTTGACGTCGCGCACTGGACGATCACCGGACTGGTCGGCCCTTCGGGGACGGGGACAACCGCGACCGAGGTTGATCTGACCTTGGCGAACGTCATCCAGGATTTCCGGGACCCAATTGCGCCGCGCCAACCAAGCGGCACGGTTACAACCCATATCGACTCGCGCCCAACCGACGCGGTGTGGCAGAGCAACAAGCTCACCTTCGTCTCGACCCAGGCATGCACCCCATCCGGTGACTCGGAACCCCGAGATTGCGTTCGGGTCTCTCAGCTGAATACCTCGACGGCGACTCCGAGCCTGGTCCAGGACTTCCTCATCGCCCAAACCGGCGCGGACAGCTACTTCGGCGGCATCGGCATGAGCAGCAACGGAGGGTTGTTCGTCGTCTGGACCCGCTCGTCGGGGACGGCCGGTGCCTACGCATCTTCGTACGGCGCCTATCACCTGCCTACCGATGCGCCGAACACGATCAGTCCTCCCGAGCTGCTCGCTGCAGGACAGGCCAACCACATTGGCGGTCGCTGGGGCGACTACGTGGGTGTGGCGCAGGATCCACTGGATAGGAATGCGGTATGGCAGGCCAACGAATACGCGTCGTCCGACGGCAGGTGGGGGACGTTCGTCTCGCAGCTCAAGACGATCGCGATCGGGGCCACCTTCGTCCCACTGACCCCGGCCCGCCTGCTGGACACGCGGATCGGCAACGGCTTGTCCGGGCCGTTCAGCGCGGGGACTCCCCGCACGTTCGAGGTCGCCGGACGGGGCGGCGTCCCGCTCAATGCGACCGGGGTCACCGGCAACCTGACCGTCACCAACCAGACGGCACCCGGCTGGGCGTTCCTCGGCCCCGACCCGCTTGCCAATCCACCCAGCTCAACCCTGAACTTCCCGGTTGGCGACACCCGGGCCAACGGGGTGACGGTGGCCCTGAGCCTGACCGGGACCCTGAGCGCCACCAACGGCTATTCGGGCACCACCGACCTGATCTTCGACGTCACCGGCTACTTCGTGCCCTGATCGAGCTCGCGGCCGGGTGAGCCCCAGCATGCGGTCGAACCATCCGCGCTCAGCGGAAAACGCCAAGTGGTGCGGCCCAGGCAAACCCTTGTCGCAAACCGGCGACTTCGCCTAGGCTCCGCCCGTGCCCGAGCGAGACCCCACGTACGACCCTGAATGCCCTTTCTGCAAGATCGCGGCCGGGGAGATCCCGTCCGACCGGGTTCATGAAGACGACCAGGTGGTGGTGTTTCGCGACATCAACCCGCGCGCTCCTACCCACCTGTTGGCCATCTCCAGGCGCCACATCCCCTCCGCAGATGACCTGACCGATGCCGACGCCGGTCTTCTGGCGGCGCTGTTTGTCGCGATTCACAAGGTCGCTGCCGACGACGGGCTGAAGGGGTATCGGGTGGTCACCAACGTGGGGCCGGAGTCCGGCCAGAGCGTGTTCCATCTCCACTTCCACCTGTTGGGCGGACGTCCGATGTCCTGGCCACCGGGCTGATGGGGTTCTTCAAGCGTGCGCTCGGCGGTAAGGAACCAGCCGACCCTGGGCCGGATTGGGCGCGACCGATGTCTCGTGACGAGACGACTGCCTTCCTCGACGCGGTCGGCCGCGAGCTCGAGCGGCTGGGCCTGCCGTTTTCGATCGGAGACGGCGTCGTCCACATCGAACGCGGGGGGCGCTCGAGCGACTATGGCCTGACCAACCTCGCCCAGGTCTGCCATGGCTTGGCGCGCCACGAGTGGGCCGCCACGGTCGCAGGCCACTTCCAGTCGATGCTGGCGGCGGAGGACGCCCAGGCGCAACTGGACGAGCGGGCGCGTGACTTCGATGCGATCCGCTCGATCTTCAAGGTCCGATTCTTCCCAGACGCGAGACTCGGCGGGATCTACCCCGAGCGGCCGGCGAGCTGGCAGGTGGCGCCAGGGCTGGTGGCATCCTTTGTCTACGACCTCCCGACAACGGTCGCGAGCGTGAGCGCAGCGCACATCGAGGGCTGGGGCCAAGGACACGACGCACTGCTCGCGGTCGCACTCGAGAACATCCGCCACGATTCGGTCGAGGGGCGCCGGATCGCCGACGAGGGCCCGTCGTCCGCGATCGCGTGTGTGGCCGATCACTTCTTCGTCGCGTCCCACGCCTTCCTCCTCGGCGAGCGGGTGCCGGCCGAAGCAAAGCACGGTGCCGTTTTCAGCGTCCCGCATCGCCACGCGCTGCTCTATGCGCCGATCTTGGATATCGGCATAGTGCAGTCGATAAACCGCCTGATCGTGATCGCCGGGTCCCTCTTCAACCAGGGTCCTGGCTCGATCAGTCCGAGCCTGTATTGGTGGCGAAACGGATCTGTGTCGTTGCTGCCGGCCGAGGTCGACGAACACAGGGTTCAGTTCGCGCCACCGGATGATTTCGTCCAGGTGCTCAACGGGCTCGCCGAGCGCTGATCTCCGGCCGCTGAATAGGTCCGGTCCCGATAATCGCCCGATGCTCCGGGTGCTGCGCCAGCGCAACTTCGCGCTGCTATGGATCGGTGGCCTCATCTCGATGGTGGGGGACTGGGTCCTCTTCGTGGGTCTACCGTTCGAGGTCTACCGCCAGACCGGATCCACCCTGGCCACCGGCGGCATGATCCTGGCCCTGCTGATCCCGCGCATCGCGTTCGGATCGGTCGCCGGGGTGTACGTGGACCGATGGGATCGGCGGCGACTGATGATCGCGGTCAACCTGCTCCTTGCCGCGTTTCTGCTGCCGCTCCTTGCCGTCGAGATGCTGGGACTGTGGCTGGTCTACGTGGTC
>JBIOTW010000033.1:0-79729 GCA_044866355.1 Candidatus Limnocylindria bacterium
GCATCCGGCTGACCAAGGCCGAGCGCCGCCTGTTCCCGCATGCCGATACCGATGCGCTGCGCGCAACCCTGCGCGAGATCCGGGCTGCGCCCGGCGGAGCGGACCGCACGATCCTGGTCATCACCGACGGCGTGTTCTCGATGGACGGCGACATCGCCCGCTTGCCGGAGATCGTCGAGGCGGCCGAGGAGGCGGAGGCGATCGTGTACGTCGACGACGCACACGCCTCAGGCGTGCTCGGGCGCAACGGACGAGGGACGGTCGATCACTTCGACCTCCACGGCCGGGTCCACGTCCAGGTCGGGACCCTGTCCAAGGCGATGGGGGTCCTGGGCGGCTACGTGGCCGGCAGCCAGTCTCTGCGCGAGGTCCTCATCCACCGTGCGCGTCCGTTCCTGTTCTCGACCTCCCATCCACCCGGCGTGGCGGCCGCCTGTCTGGCGGCGATCGAGGTCCTCGAAACCGAGCCGGAGCGGATCGAGCGGCTGTGGGCCAACACGCGCCGGTTCAAGGAGGGGCTGGGGAGGCTGGGGTTCAACATCGGTCAGTCGGAGACGCCCATCACGCCGGTCATCGCCGGTGCCGGCGCGCTGGCCATGCAGCTGTCGGATCGGCTGTTCGAGGAGGGCGTCTTCGCCCAGGGAATCGGCTACCCCACCGTGGCCGAGGCCAAGAGCCGGGTCCGCACCATCGTGACCGCCGAGCACACCGACGAGGACCTCGACATCTGCCTGGCCGCATTCGAGAAGGTGGGACGGGAGCTGGCGCTCATCTGACGCGCCCGGGCTCGGTTGGCGGAGCTTCCCGGGACAACAGAGAACGGGGTACGGACGAATCCGTACCCCGTCCCTGCCAGGGGGGCTGGATGAATCGGCAGACTCGAGGAAGGGCGCGACCTCGAGAGACCGATCAGGCCCCCGGGACGTCCGGGGGCCTGACGATAGGTTAGCGGCGGCGCCGGACCGCGGCCACGTTGGCGTACGCCAGCGCGCCGAGCGATGCGATCAGAACCGCGCCGAAGAAGATCGTAGCCAGAGGGCCGCTTCCGACCAGGCCAAGAGCCGTGTTCGGAACCGACGGAGCCGGGGTTCCGGTCCCACCAGCCACACTGCCCTCGACGCTACCGGGGACGCTGGCCGGGACCGAAGCCGGAACACTAGCCGGGACCGAAGCCGGAACACTAGCCGGCACCGAAGCCGGAACACTAGCCGGGACCGAAGCCGGTTGCGACTCCTGAACCTCCGTGCAGTTCAGGGAATTCGTCTTTGAGTTGGAGACGTCCGCGCCTGCAGCCGTATCGGCGATAACGCCCAGCACACCGCCGGAGCTCAGCGTGAACGGCTGTGTGACCGGTACAGTGACGTTCAGCGTTCCGCTGCCGGATAGGCTGCCGATGCTGACGTGCGCGTGGTTCGTCTCAACGTCGGCGATATATCCTGCCTCATCGCCACCGGAGTTTCCATTGATGGCGCCCTGGTTCGGCGAGAGGTAGACAACCAGCACGGCCGAGACGCCGAGTGTCGTGGTGACGTTGTAATCGATCTTGAACGAGAAGCTCGTGGCGGTGTCTTCCTGGTCGCAGGTGAGGGTGGCGTTCTGCTGGAAGGTGAACGTCGCCGCGCCGCCATCCAGGTTCGAGGAGTGGCCGTCTGTGGGATGACCGTTGTCGCCTGGGGTGTACGCAGCGACGAGCCCTGGTCGCATTGCGAATAGCAGCGACAACAGAAGCGCTGCCACGGCCGCCACGGCGAGGATCGGATGCCTCGCATCTCGGGCGGGTGTCTGTGCCTGAATCAATGCCGGAACTCCTTTCAGTCCCTCCCCTGGTTCCGGCAGCGTCCGCTGACGGCCCCCCTGGGGCGTTTCGAGGGCCGAAACATACAGGCTCGGCCAGGACTTGCATAGTACTTTTTCAGCCTTCGTTGAGAGGTTGGGTGGGGTCCGGAGAGGGCACGTCCGCGGTTAGTGGTGCGCAGGGGCACCAAAGGGGGCCCATCAGTACTTTTCGAGGTACCAGGACTCCAGTTACTGCGGCCGGCCCGACGAGCCGGGAGAGGCGCTCAGTTCAGCCGGTGCGCCCGCGGGCCTCCAGCAGCACAACCTGCGTCTCGTCTGGCAGGGTGGACGGAGTCAGGCTGGCCTTCGGCAGCCGGATCGGCTCGGTGGCCAGCTCGTGAAGGAAGGTCTCGGGTCCGAGGAGGTCCTTGGACCCGCCGTCTGTCGCGTAGTGCATCGGGATGACGACCTTGGGCTCCACCTGCGCGACGACCTCGGCCGCTTCGGCCGGCGAGATGGTCGTCTGCCCGCCGGCCGGCACTAACAGCACGTCAATCGGTCCCAGCTCGTGGAGCTGCTCATCGGTCAGCAGATGGCCCAGGTCGCCCAGGTGGCAGACGTGCACCCCGTCGACCTCGAACGCGAAGATGACGTTTTCACCGCGCTCGGTCCCTTCGGCCGCGTCGTGCCAGGTCCGGACCCCGGTCACGAGGAGGTCGGCGAACTCGTACTCGCCGGGGCGGGTCAGGGTCATGCCGGCGGTGATGGATCGGGTGTACACGTGGTCCGGGTGCGCGTGGGAAAGGGTCAGCAGGTCGACGTCATGCTTGCCGGCCACGAAGCCGGTCTTGGGTGGGCACGGGTCGGTGATGACGGTCGCTTGCTTGCCCTTGAGGCGGAAGCAGGCACGTCCGTACCAGGTGATCTCCACGGGTGACCGATGCTACCGCACAGGGCTCATGCGCACGGCGCGGGGCTGGTCATGCACGGCGCGGGGCTGGTCATGCACTGCGCGGGGCTGGTCATTCACGTGGGAATGGCATCTCGCTTGGACGACGGTTCGTTCGACCTGCCAGTCACTCCTGAATGAGACTCCGACTGTCCGGCCCCTCATGCGCGTTGCCATTCACCTGGGAATGACCCATGCCATCAATGACCCGTGCCACTGTCCCTGGATAGCACGAGCGCCGGTGCCCGCCCAATGACACCGGCGCCCGAAGGAGGGAGGGTGGAGGAGAAATCCTTTCGGATCTCTGACTCGCAGGATCAAGATAGATGGCAGACATGAAGCCACAACCATGCCGATGTGAAGAAACCTGAACCTTTCGTCCCTGATGGCTTGCCGCGATCCCATGCCAGAATGCCTGACCGATGTCGCCACTCGCCCGGCGCCTGATCGCCATCGTGACTCTGATCCTGGCCCTCGCCGTGATCGCGGTCTTGACCCTCCGCGCGTTTGGCGTCCCGATCGCGCTGGGACCCCTGGCCAGCCCGACGCCGCTCCCGGTGCCCAGCGTCGAGCCCAGCGCGGAGGCCTCGCTCAGCCTCGAGGACGCGCTGGCCGCCATCGAGGCGGGCGTCGCGGATCTCCGCGACCTGCCGCCGGCGGACATCGAACCGGCCGAACTCGTGTCGCGAGCCGAGCTCGAACGGCGTCTGGCCGAGCAGTTCGCCGAGGACTATCCGGCCGAGGAGGTCGCCGCCGACAACGCGCTCCTGCGCGCCCTCGGACTCCTGACGGCGGACCAGGACGTGGCGGCCCTGCAGCTTCAGCTGCTCCGCGGACAGGTTCTGGGCTACTACGACGACGTTACCCAATCCATGGTCATCGTCTCCGAGACCGGGCTCACGCCGGAGGCGCAGGTGACCTACGCCCACGAGTACACCCACGCCCTGCAGGATGCGGCCTTCGGGATCGACACCATGGACCTGGACGCCGAGGGTGACGACGACGGGGCGTTCGCGCGTCTCGGGTTGGTGGAAGGGGACGCCACCACGTCCATGGTCCTGTGGGCCATCGATCATCTCAGGGCCGAGGACCTGCTGGAGATCAGCCAGACGCCGCTCCCCGACACCACGGGCGTGCCGGACTGGATGATCCGCCAGCTCGAGTTTCCGTACCTGGCGGGGTCCGACTTCGTGGCCCAGCTCTACGCGCAGGGAGGCTTCGCGGCGGTGGACGAGGTCTGGGCCGATCCCCCCGCCTCGACCGAGCAGGTCCTCCACATGCGGGCCTACGTCGAGAACGAGCTGCCGCTACCCGTCCCGGAGATCGACCCCGACATCCGGGCGCTGGGGGTTGATGTCGCCGGGGACACGACATTCGGCGAGGCCATGATCGGGATCTGGCTCGCGTACCACGGCCTGGACCAGGCCGATGCGGACACGGCGGCCGCCGGCTGGGGGGGCGACCGGATCACAACGCTGGTGACGCCCGACGGGCAGTCGGCGGTCATCCTGCGCATCATGTGGGACAGCGAAGTGGACGCCGATCAGTTCGCAGCCGCGTATGCGGATGCCCTGGCAGCCCTCCCCGTGTTCGGCCAGTTGGACCGGGTCAGCGAGACCGAGATCGTCGTCACCCAGGCATCGACCCAGGCGCTGCTGGACACGCTGACCCCTTGACCGGCGGCTGAACGCCGCGCCGCCCGCCGGTGGTGCAGCAGCTCGACGTCTGGTACTCGCCAGGTGTGTACACGCGAGCCGAACTGTGGCTCCGCAGTCAAATACGGGCGCCGAAACGGGATTCTGCGCGTCAGCGCACCCACATGGTGAGTCAGGAACCGCGTCAGGCGGGGCCGCGGGAGGGGCCAGGTGAAGATGTACACGTCCAGGGCGTAAGCGAGGCCTACAGGGCCGATGCGGTCGCATAGCGCGACTCGTGCCTGTCGCTACTCCGAGTGGGTGGCCTACATCGAGTCGGGGGCGCTCACCCCGATCAGGGCCAGGCTGTTGGCGATCACCTGGCGAGTGGCCCGGACCAGCCCCAGGCGCGCCGCGCTGAGCGGCGCGTCGTCGGTCAGGACGCGGCAGTCGCGGTAGAACTGGCTGAACAGGCTGGCTGCCTCCATGCCATACCGCGGGAGCTCGTGGGTCTCGCGCCGGGTGGCAGCATCGGCCACCACCTCCGGCAGGCGGATGAGGTGGCGGGTGAGGGCCTGCTCGGCCGGATGGACGAGGAGCGATCCGGTGTCTCCCGGGTCGTCGGGCAGGTCCCTGGCCGCCGGCTGACGGAGGATCGACGAGCAGCGGGCGTGGGCGTACTGGACGTAGTACACCGGGTTCTCGTTCGACTGCTGGCGCGCCAGGTCAAGGTCGAACTCGAGCTGCTGGTTCGACGATCGGAGGGTGAACAGGAAGCGGGTGGCGTCGGCGCCCACCTCGTCCACCAGCTCGTCGAGGGTCACGTAGCGCCCCTCGCGCTTGCTCATCGCGCCCCCGCCGGCCAGGGACACGTGCTGGTAGATGATGAACTCCACAGCCTCGGGGTCATAGCCCAGGCCGGCAGCCGCGCCCTTCCACCGGGCGATGGCGCCGTGGTGGTCCGGACCGAGGATGTAGACCAGGTGCCCGAACCCGCGCTCGAACTTGTCGAGCAGGTAGGCCACGTCCGCCGCGAAGTACGTCGGCTGGCCGCTGGAGCGGACGAGGACCCGGTCCTTGTCGTCGCCGAAGGTCGTGGCCCGGAACCAGGTCGCGCCCTCGCTCTCGTAGACGTGGCCGGCGCTCCGCAGCTGGTCGATGGCGGCGCTCACCTTGCCCGCCTCGTGGAGCTCACGCTCCGAGCGCCATTCGTCGATCCGCATCCCGAGTCGGGCGAGGGTGCGCTTGATGTCATCGAACGCCCGGTTCCAGGCCCACTCCCCGATGGATTCCAGCGGGTTGACCGCTGCCAGGGCTTCGTCGGGGACCTCGGCCGCCAGCTGACCGATGTAGGCGCCCCGATACCCGGCTTCGCCGGACTGGCCGGTGCGTGCCAGGTACACCGACTGTCCGAAGTCGCGGATCTGGCTGCCGTAGTCGTTGATGTAGTACTCCCGCGTGACCTGTGCCCCGGCAGCCTCCAGCAGGTTGGCCAGGGTGTCGCCGATGAAACCGCCGCGGCCGTTGCCGATGTGGAGCGGGCCGGTGGGATTGGCGCTGATGTACTCGACGTTGATGCGCTCTCCGGCGCGGCCGTCCGAACGGCCCCAGGTCGGTCCCGCGGCGAGGATGGCCGGCACCTGGCCCGCGACCCAGCCCGGGTCGAGGCGCCAGTTGATGAACCCGGGCCGCTCCACGGTGGCCGCCCCAACGCCGTCGGGCGGCTCGAGATGGCGGACCAGGATCTCGGCGATGGCCAGCGGCGAGGACCGGGCCAGCGGTGCCAGCTGCATGGCGGCGTTGGTGGCGTAGTCGCCGTGCTCGGTGAGCGCCGGGCGCTCGACCCCCGGATCGGGGAGAGCCGCGCCCGCGGGGAGTGTCAGCTCTCCAGCCGCCACCGCGCGATCTCGCGCGGCGAGCACCGCTTCTTGGAGTGCCTCCCGGATGGTCATCCCGACGGGATCCTCGCTTCGGGCTGCGTGAAGCTGTCGGCGTACTCGAGGACACGTGTCCGCCACTTGATTGCCCCAAACACGATCAGCAACGCGAGCCCCGCGTGCACGCTCACCCACGCCGGCGCGAGGGTTCTCGCCAGCTCAGATGTTTCCGGGTGCACGAAGTAGGCAATTGGCACGACAGCCAGCGCGGCGAGGAAGGGCACCGTCCACCAGCGGCCAACGAGTAGCAAGCCGACAATCGAAGCCACCACCACGAGGACGACGAGAGGCCTGGCCAGGAGCCCTATAAGCAGCGTTTCCGACAGTTGATAGCGAATGTTGTTCAGCGTCCAGCCCACTGGGTCGGCGATGTCCGGCGAACTGAAGTGCACGGTGGGCAGATCCTGCAGGAGGTCCGGGAACCCGGGAAACCCGGCCGCCGCAAAGAAGGCAGTCACCGCAAGGGCCGGCACGGCGGCCGTCAGGGTTGCGACGACGAAACGTGGCCACTCGACGGCGCGCGCCAGACCGGCTGCGAGTGCGCCGAGGCCGAACACCAGGGGGGCCAGGATGCCCAGAGGGCGCGTGAGGCACAGGGCCAATACCGCAAGTCCAAGCGCCGCGAGCCACACGGCTCGGCCCTGCGCTACCCACAGGGACCCGGTCGTCAATGTCACTGCCCACAAGCTAATCGCCAGGCCGTCGGTCATGAGCGCCACGAGCCAAGGGGCGAAGAGGATGTTGAAGATCGCCAGGCCGGTCGCGATCACCGCGACGCGGAAACCAGCCAGCAATTGGATGCCGACAAGGGTGGTCGCCAAGAGCAGGACAACCGAGAACGCGCTGACCGCCAGAGGCGCCCGCGTTCCGAGCAGCGGGTATGCGGCGGCGACAAGGGCCGGATACGCCGGACGCATCCGGTACTGGAGCGCCCACCGCCGGTCGCCCGATTCGGTCTCGAAGTGCCATTTCTCTCCGCCGAGCGTTCCGGACACGTACAGGACCATGGTGGGTTCCGCGTATCGAGCGAACAGGTCCCAACTGAGGGCGTCCTGCTCCTCAGCCGGCAGACCGGCGTACTCAAACGCGTACTTGTGATAGACGAGCGAATCCCATCCGGCTCGCGCATCGGTGCTGAACCACATCACCGCCCACGCGAGGGGGCCGACGAGGGCGCTGACGGCCAGTGCGCGATTGAGGGACATCCTGTGTCTATCGGTCCTTCGCCAGTCGAAGCTCGAGCGCTTGATCCGGGCGGAAGCCGCGGAGCCCGAGCGCGTCGGCGGTCACCTCCAGCAGCGCGGCAGTGGGCGCCAGGCCGATGAGCTCGGCGTGGTCGATGTCCGTGCCGGCGTGGCGGGCCAGTCGGCGGACCTCGTGGACCACCCGCGGAATGCCGGTCTGCTCCCAGTCGACCAGATTCATGCTGACCTGGGCCAGTTGTCGGCCGTCGGCGACCACCACCAGCACGCCCATGGCCTGCACCGCGGGCAGTCCGCCGGAGGACTCCCGGATGGTCTCCGCGATGCGCTGGGCGATTTCCACGTCATCGGTCGCCAGGTTCAGGTTGAACGCGATGAGGGGCTTGCGGGCTCCCACCGCCACCGCACCGCCGCGGGGATGGAGCTTGGCCGGGCCGAAGTCCGGGGCTCGGTCCGGGTTGGCGGCGATCTCCTCCTTCAGGCCCTCGTACTGGCCGCGCCGGACTTCGGCCAGGCGTCGGCGTTCGGGACGCAGGGCGGCCTCACCGTACAGGTAGACGGGAAGCGCAAAGACCTTGGCCACCTGCTCCCCGAAGCGGCGCGCCAGGTCGACGGCCTCCTCCATCCGCGTGTCGCCCAACGGCACGAAGGGGATGACGTCGACGGCACCGATCCGCGGGTGTGCGCCGGTCTGCTGCTCCATGTCGATGAGCTCCAGCGCACGCCCGACCGCAGCCATCGCCGCCCGGACCACCGGTTCGGGGCCGCCGGCGAAGGTCACCACGGATCGGTTGTGCGACTCGTCGCGACTCGCGTCGAGCAGGCTCACCCCATCGATCTGCCCGATGGCCCGAGTGATCTCGTCCAGCACCTCGGGGCGCCGGCCCTCGCTGAAGTTGGGCACGCACTCGATCAGGCTGGCCATGGACCGATGATAGGTGCGCCGATCACGCTCAAGCCGATGCGGCAGCCGCCTGCCGGGGATCCTCGCGACCGATGGCGTCCGGGTTGGTCCCCCGTGCCCGAGCCAGGCGCTCGGTCAGGAGCTGGAGGGGGACCGCCGACGCCAGGGTGGCGGCCACGATGCGCGGCAGTCCGGGATCGAGGGCGACTGCCTGCCATCCCGCGGTCGCCAAGGCGACGTCCGGATGACCCGGGTCGGCCAGGTCGGCCGCGGCGATGACCGCGGTGGGCATGCCCAGGGCTGTCGCCGCGCGAAGGACGGAGCTGGTCCGATCCAGCAGGCTTGATCCCCGCTCCTCGCCGTCGGTCAGGAACACGACCAGGCCGGTCCGCTCAGTCGCGGCCGCCAGGTGGCCGTGGCGAATCGTCTCCAGCTCGTGGGCGACGGCCGGAAGACGCGCTCCTTCCTCGATCTTGAGGGCCAGCTCGCGCGCCGCGGCGTAGTCCACGCCCGAGCCAACTACCAGGAGGCGGTCCATCGTGGCCAGCTGGCCGGCCATCCGCTCGGCGGCCGCTGGATCGGCTCCAGCCGCGACGGCACGTTGGAGGGCGTCGGGTGCTGCGGGCGAGCCGCGTATCGCCCCGTGCAGGCAGGCGCCGGCCACCAGCGGAGACAGGTAACCCACCGTGTGACACCACGATTGGTCCTGCTCCTCGGTGGCCAGCACGTGGTCCGCCAATGCGGCGCCCGGGGATCGGTTGCTGACGGTGATGAGGGCGGTGGTGGCTCCCGCGTCTGCTGCCGCCCGGAGCGCTTCGTTGGTGGCGGCCGTGCCTCCTTCGTGCGATACGGCCACGACCACGCCTCCGCGCGGGACCCGGCGCGAGAGCTCGAAGGCCTGCACCGCGGTCACCGGGTCATCTGAGAATTCGGCCGCCGGCAAGCCATCGGCGATCAATGCCGCCACCGCGATGGCCGCGTGCTGGCTGGTTCCGCATCCGGTGGTCGTGATGGGGAGGCGACCGCGACCCGCGCCTCGGAGGGCTTCTGCGACGGCGTCCAGTGCCGGGCTGGACTGGAGGCGACGAGCCACCCGCTCGGTCAGGGCCGGCTCGGCGTCGATCATCTCCGTCATGGCATACGGCGGACCGTCGCGCCAGACGGGCATTTCGGACGACGCCCACGGGTCTGGAGCGCCAGGGAGCGGGGCGTCCGGATCTGAGCGGACAGAGGACATGTCTCCGATCCTACGCGGCCACCAGTCCGCCGGTCGCGGTCGCATTACCATCGGAGGGGTGAGCGAGTCGACGCGTCCGCCATTGGCCGGCTTTCAGCCTGAACGCGTCGACGACCCCAACCTCGTCAACCTGCACGACTACGAGCGGGTAGCCGCCGAGCGGCTGGCAGCGGGTGCGCTGGCCTACTACATCGGAGCCGCCAACGACGAGCGGACGCTGGCCGAAAACCGTGCATCCTTCCTCCGGCGCCGGATCGTGCCCCGCGTGCTGCGGGACGTCTCGCGCGTGGACCTCGGCGTGGAAGTGCTGGGTCGGCGCTGGCCCTCGCCCATCTGGATCTGCCCCACCGCATTCCACCGCATGGCGCATCCGGACGGTGAGGTGGCCACGGCACGCGCCGCCGCTGCACGGGGCGTCACCTTCACCCTGTCCACCTCGTCGAGCACCGACATGGCGGAGGTGGCCGCGGTGGGCGGACCGCGTTGGTTCCAGGTCTACCTGTTGGCCGATCTCGGCGCGCGAAAGGAGCTCATCGAGCGGGCGGTGGCGGCCGACTACGAGGCGCTGGTGCTCACCGTCGATCTGCCGCGCGTCGGCCGCCGCGAGCGCGACATCCGGGTTGGGTTCTCGGTCCCCGGGGACGTGGCCGTACCCAACATCGCAGCCGCCGCCGGGGTGCCGCTGGCCGACGGGCTGAACGTGGCCTTCACCGATCGCATGACCTGGGACGACGTGACCTGGCTCACGGAGTTTGGGCTGCCGGTCATCGTGAAGGGGATCCTCCATCCGGACGACGCGCGGCTGGCGGTCGAGCACGGCGCGGCGGCGGTGGACGTCAGCAACCACGGGGGCCGACAGCTGGATGCGGCCATCTCCAGCCTCGATGCGCTGCCGGCCGTGGCCGAGGCGGTCGACGGCCGCATCCGGGTGCTGATGGACGGCGGCGTCCGGCGCGGGACCGACGTCCTGGTTGCGCTGGCGCTGGGCGCCACGGCGGTGGGCATCGGTCGACCGGTCCTCTGGGGGCTCGCCGTGAACGGCGAAGCCGGGGTGGGCCATGTCCTGGACCTGCTCACCGCCGAGCTGGAGCTGGCCATGGCCCTGGCCGGCGCGCCATCCGTGGCCGACCTGACCCCTGACTTCGTGACCTAGGGCGCGTCCTCGGCCATCGGGATTCGGACGCCGCGCTCGCGCGCGACCTCGAGCGCACGCTCGTAGCCGGCGTCCGCGTGGCGGATGACGCCCATCCCCGGATCGGTGGTCAGGACCCGCTCCAGCCGGGCCGCAGCGGCATCGGTCCCATCGGCCACGACGACCATCCCGGCGTGCAGCGAGTACCCGACCCCCACCCCACCGCCGTGGTGGACGCTCACCCAGGTTGCCCCCGCGGCCGTGTTCAGGAGCGCATTCAGCACCGGCCAGTCCGCGATCGCGTCGGACCCGTCGAGCATGCCCTCCGTTTCCCGGTACGGGCTGGCAACGCTCCCCGCGTCAAGGTGATCGCGCCCGATGACGATCGGCGCCGCCAGCTCCCCACTCCGGACCATCTCGTTGATCCGCAGCCCGGCCCTGGCGCGCTCGCCGTAGCCCAGCCAGCAGATGCGGGCCGGCAGGCCCTGGAACGGCACCTTCTCCTCGGCCAGGCGCAGCCATCGGTGCAGGGAGGCGTCATCCGGAAGCAGCTCGGCCAGCGCCCCATCGGTCTTCAGGATGTCGTTCGGGTCGCCCGAGAGGGCGACCCACCGGAATGGCCCCTTCCCCTCGCTGAACAGCGGCCGAATGAAGGCCGGGACGAACCCCGGAAAGCCGAAGGCATCGGTCACACCGGCCTCCGCCGCGACAGCGCGAATGTTGTTGCCGTAGTCGAACACGACCGATCCGGACGCCTGGAAGGCGAGCATGGCGCGCACGTGCTCGGCGATCGACGCGGTGGCGAGGCGGACGTACTCGTCGGGATCGCGGTCGCGGAGCACCAGGGCGTCTGACAGACCGATACCGCCCGGCACGTACCCGCCCAGCGGGTCGTGGGCGGAGGTCTGGTCGGTGACGACATCGGGACGCCAGCCGCGGCGCACCAGCTCCGGCTCGACATCCGCGGCGTTCGCAACCAGGCCGATGCTCCGCGCCTCGCCGGCGGCGCGCCAGGCGTCGACCTTGCGGACCGCCTCGTCTAGGTCGGTCGTCACCTCGTCCACGAACCCGGCGGTTCGTCGCCGCTCGGCGCGGGCCGGGTCGACCTCCACCGCCAGGACCGCCCCTTCGTTCATCGTCACCGCCAGCGGCTGCGCGCCCCCCATCCCGCCCAGGCCCGCGGTCAGGGTGGCCGTCCCGCGCAAGGAGCCTCCGAAGTGCTGCCGCGCGCACTCGGCAAACGTTTCGTAGGTCCCCTGGATGATTCCCTGGGTCGCGATGTAGATCCACGACCCGGCGGTCATCTGCCCGTACATCGTCAGGCCCGCGCGTTCCAGCTCGCGGAACTTCTCCCAGGTCGCCCAGTGGGGGACGAGGAGCGCATTCGCGATCAGGACCCGTGGCGCGTCAGGTGTCGTTCGGAAGACCCCCACCGGCTTGCCGCTCTGGACCAGGAGCGTCTCATCGTCGCCCAGCCGGCGCAGCTCGCGGACGATGGCGTCGAACGCATCCCAGCTGCGGGCCGCTCGCCCCGTGCCGCCGTACACGATCAGGTGGTCCGGATCCTCGGCGACCTCCGGGTCGAGGTTGTTCATGAGCATCCGGAGTGCCGCTTCCTGCGGCCACCCCTTGCACGAGATCTCCGTCCCGCGCGGCGCTCGCACAGTTCGCGCGCCTGCGGCGCGTTGGATGCTCGCAGTCACGGACCGATGATAGGCCCGACTACTCCACGGACAGGTCCGGTCGTGGGGTTCCTCGCCGCAGCCCGACGATTAGCTGCGGCCCACAGTCGGTCTGCATCGTGGGCCCGCCGCGGTCGACGACGGCGACGTATCGGTCGCGATAGCCGACCAGACCGCGCACGCCACCGTCAAGGTCGAGAGGGATTGGCGGTTGTGACGGTGACAAGACAAACCAGGCCGCCCTCCCTGTCCCTCGCCCGAGGGACCGCCCGCCGATGGCCACGAACTGGCCCCCGGATGCGGCAGCGAATGTAGGAAGGATTTCGCCATCGCGATCCAGCACGACCGTGCGCCACTCGCGCCCGTCGGTCGACAGCCAAGCCACAGCACCTGCCAGTTCGCCGAGTTGCGACCCGACCGCCACGAACCCGGTATCGGTCGCAACCACGTCGAATGCCGACCCAGCAACTGGACCACTCAGAATGATCGGCTCCCATTGGACTCCGTCACTCGAAACCCAAGCCATGGCGGGGCCCGGGCCAGCCTCATCAGGGCGCGCTCCCACGGCAACGATCTGGCCGTCGCGCGCTGCAATCGCCGACACGGAAGCGTCACCGAAGGGGAACTCGTCGGCCACTCGTTGCCACTCCACACCGGTCTGTGATGTCCAGACAGCGGGGATCCCATCCGGTCCCTGCCCGAGAGCCACGTAACCCACGTCCGTTGCGACCACGTCGAGCGTCCCCAGGAATGAACCTTCCGGCCCTTCCACCCAGCTCTCGCCGCCGTCGGACGAGGTCCAGAGCGCCGTTTCCCAATAGTCCCGGCTCGCGATCATTCGGTGGCCAAGCGCGACAAGCTGGTCACCGTGCCCGCTAACAATGCCCATCGATAGGAATTCGGCGCGGAGATTGTCCTGGTCGCGTATGACTACCGTGGATCGCCTCCAGCCGAGACCGTCGTTCGAGGTCCAAGCCGCCGGACCGTCGGCGTCGGCGCCGGTCATCACCAGCCGGCCATCCACAGCGGTGATCGCATCGAGGTTCGTGGCCGGGAACTGAACCACGGACCATTCCAGTGTGCCAGTGTCTGTAGGGACGGATGAGCGGTCCAGCAGGTTGGTGAGGCCGATTGCCACGATGCCTCCGGCAGCGACCAGGCCGACCGTTGCCAACGTGGCGGCCCAGGGACGTGTTGTATTCATCGGTCAGGAAGCCTTTGACAGGAAGAAGGCGACAGAAAACCCGAGGACTGTGGCCAGGCCGGCGGCTTCGCCGCCGTCGGCGTATGCCTCAGGAACCATCGTGTCGGCCAGCATGGTGAGGATCGCGCCCGCAGCAAAGGCCTGGAGGAAGGGGACTGCCGCGGACGTGCCCATCCCATCCAGAATCGCGTACCCAAGCGCGGCGGCGAGCCCGGACGAGGCCGCCACGCCCACCCAGAGCAAGATGATGAAATGCTTCGAGCGGCGCTCCTTCTTCAGGTCGGCCGCAGCGGCCAGCGCCTCAGGGAAGTTGGACACGGCGACGGCGGCGAGAAACGGAAGTCCCACGCCGGTTCCTGCCAACAGAGTCGATCCCAGGACGACGGACTCCGGGATGCCGTCCAGCAGTGCGCCCAGGACAATCGCCGAACCGGTCTCGGCCGGGCCTTCACGCATGCGTTTGCGACGGTGAGAGATTGCCTGGGCGTGGAGCAGCTCGTCCCCGACGAAGAAGACGATGGCTCCGGCCGCCAACCCGATCGCCACTGATCCCGTTCCTCCGATTTCGAAGGCCTCTTCCGTCAGGTCGAACGCGAGCGCGCTGAACAGGGCTCCGGCCCCAAAGCCGATGCCAAGCGCGACCAGCTGCCGGGGAATGTTCAGCAGGGTCCCGGCGATCGCGCCGAACACGAGGAACGAGGCGGCGATAAGCCCCCAGAATCCCGCCTCGATCATCTGACTATCGGCGGAACCGAGAACATCGGTCAGTCATCCCCGAACGGATTCGGCCGGGTGGGCTTGGGAGGCAGGCGGAACACCTCCTCCTCGCTCGGCCCCTTGGGTAGTGGAAGCGGCCAGGCGTCGTCGTCCGGTGGTCGCGCTTTCTCGAGCAGGTCGCCCCAGCCAACCTCCGCTCCCCCCGAAAGGTCGCGCCGATAGACGGGGTATCGGTCGTCTCCCGCGACCCGGGCGAAGCCCGCGGACTCGTAGACCGATGCCGGCCCGCCGGGTGGGAGCCACGGGTCAGCGGCGCGCTCGGGATAAACCTCGACCGCGATGACGCCACGCCGGTCCAGCTCCCCGCAGACCGCCTCCGCCAGCGCCTGACCGATGTCGAGCCGATCGCGAGCGTCGGGCACGATCTGCAGGCAGGTGACGACCCACGGGGCGGGTGACTGCGGCAGCTCCGGATACCGATCGCGAATGAGCTGGGCGCGCGGGTAGGCGCTCAACGGACCGAACTGCGAGTAGCCCACCACCGTCCCGTCTTCATCGGTGGCCAGCATCCCGTATGACCCTGCCAGGCGGGCCCCGGCCAGGAGCGCGGCACGTTTCGCGTCGCGCCGGGAAGCGGATTCCTTGCCCTCAGGATCCGCGTCGCGGCTGCCCTCGAGCCGATCCCAGTAGTCGCAGGTCTGGCAGCGTGCGCCGGGGCGGGCAGGGGCCGGGATCGCGTCGATGCTCGCCTCGTCGACGAGGGCAAAGGTGAGCTCAGGCATCGGTCAGGAGTCCGCCGCCGCCGATCAGCCGGGCCACCGCCGCGATGTCCGGACCCGGCGGGCGATCCTCGGTCAGGGGGTCGACGATGGCTCGGACTGCGGCGTGGGCTGCCGCTACCCCCCGACCGGGACGCAGCGGAGCGCGCAGGTCGAGGCCGCGCGACGCACACAACGCTTCGATGCCCAGCACCGTCGCCACTCGGTCCACGGTCTCCCGGAGGAGGAGCCCGGACGTGACGCCCATGCTGACGTGGTCCTCCTGGTTGGCGCTGGTGGGGATGGTGTCGACGCTCGCCGGGTGGGCGATCGTCTTCAGCTCGTTGACCAGCGCGGCCGCCGAATACTGGGCGATCATCAGGCCGCTCTCCAGGCCCGGCTCGGATGCTAGGAAGGCCGGCAGGCTGGACAGCCGCGCGTCGACGAGGCGGGCCGTCCGCCGCTCCGAGATCGTTGCCAGGGCAGTGAGTGCCACTCGCGCCTGGTCCAGGGCCAGGGCCAGCGGCTCGCCGTGAAAGTTCCCGCCGCTGATGACGCGTCCGTCGGGGAACACCAGCGGGTTGTCGGTGGCGGCGTTCATCTCCACTGCCAGCACGTCCTCCAGCGGGTGCAGGGCATCGCCCACCGCGCCGTGCACCTGCGGCATGCAGCGCAACGAGTACGGGTCCTGGAGGCGATGGGGACTGGACCGATGGCTGGCCCCGATCTCGCTGTCGGCCAACAGCAGGCGCAACCGCTTGGCCGATGCGACCTGGCCGGGATGGGGTCGAGCGCCGATGAGCGCCTCATCGAACGCCGACGCGGTCCCCAGCATGGCCTCCAGGCTCATGGCGCCCACGACGTCCGCGCTGGCCACCAACCGCCATGCGTCCGCCACCGCCAGGGCGCCCAGGGCGGCCATCAGCTGCGTCCCGTTCAGGAGGGCCAGGCCCTCCTTGGCCTCCAGCTCCATCGGCTCCAGGCCAGCCGATGCCAGCGCTTCGGCGCCGGGCTGTCGCCGGCCGCCGACGTGCGCCTCGCCTTCGCCGATGACGACCAGGGCCAGGTGGGCGAGGGGCGCGAGGTCGCCCGAGGCACCGACGCTGCCCCGGGACGGAACGACCGGATGGACGCCGGCATTCAACATGGCGACCAGCAGGTCCCCCAGCTCCGGGCGCACGCCGGACAGCCCAACGGCCAGGGCATTCACTCGCAGCACGAGCATGGCCCGCACGACTTCCTCGGGGAGCGGCTCGCCCACCCCGGCCGCGTGGCTGCGGACGAGGTTGCGCTGGAGGGTGGTGGTCTGCTCGGGCGAGATCCGGACGTCGGCCAGGTCCCCAAAGCCGGTCGTGACGCCGTAGACGGTCTCACCGGATGCCACGACCCGATCGATCACGGCACGCGAGGCGCCCATCCGCTCCCGGGCCGCGTCGTCCAGCTCCACCGGCCGCTTTTCGCGTGCCACGGCGACCACGTCCGCGACCGTCAGGTCGCGACCGGTCAGCCGGAGCGGAGCTTGCACGGGTCCCATACTACGGACGTGCGGAGAATCCCGGACCCGACCAGGCGCCTGGTCGCCAACGCGGACGCAAGGGACTGGCTGGGCGGCGCCGTTCCGAGCCCCGCGGCCGCTTTCATGCTCTCCCTCATCCTCATGCCCACTCTCTTCTGGCTCATCGCCCTGAAGCGGACCACCGGCAACCTCGTCCTCGAGGAATGGGTGATGACACAGGGCGTGCAGCCTTTGCAGGCCTGGGTGGGCGCGAACCTGCCGTTGGTCGACATCGCGCTGACCGCCGTCAGCGCACTGGGGTCCGGATGGTTCGTGGGGCTTGGCTTCGCGTTCTGTGGGCTGCTGGCCCTGGCCAAAGGGCGCCGTGACCTCGCGCTTCTGCTGGCCTTCGGGACACTCGCGTTCCCGATGGAATGGGCCCTCAAGTTCTTCGTGGCCATCACACCCATATCGGTCCCCCAGCTGGTGGCAGCCATGTTCAACGTCAACGAGATCGGGCTGGATGACATCGCCGTCTTTCCCGCCGGACACGCGTTGCGGGCCACGGTCTTCTATGGCCTGGTCGCCTTCTGCATCGCCCGCCTGTCATCGGACCGGCGGCAGGGCCTGATCGCCTATGCCGTGGCGCTGGTGCTGATCGTGGCCATCGGTCTGGTCCGGATCTACCTCAACCTCCACTACCCGCTCGACGTGCTGGGTGGCTGGATCGCGGGAGCGGCCCTCCTGTCGGTGCTGGTGTCCGTCCACATCCTCGGGGTCGATGAGCGCATGAACGCCGCCCTGCGGCAGCGTGTGGCGGCGGCCTAGCCTGCCCGCGTGCTGGAGTTCATCGACCAGACGGTCATCCCCTTCTTCCTGGGGCTGTACGACGCCATCGGCTACCTGGGCGTGGCAGTGGGGGTGGGCCTGGAGACCTTCGTCCCGATCCTGCCGTCGGAAGTCATCGTTCCCATGGCGGGCTGGAAGGTTGCGCAGTCTGGAGCCGATCCGGCCATCGTCGAGTGGCTGACCAACGGGCCGTGGACCTTCGTCGGCGTCATGGTGGCGGCCACCATCGGAGCAGGCGCCGGATCCCTGGCCGGATATCTGATCGGTGCCTGGGGTGGCCGACCCCTGTTGGACCGATACGGCCGATACGTCCACATCTACCCCGACGACCTGGATCGCGCCGATGCCTGGTTCGAGCGCTACGGCGGGTGGGCCGTCTTCCTGGCCCGTTTCGTCCCGCTCCTGCGAGCGCTGATCAACTACCCCGCCGGAGTGGCCCGGATGCCGATTGGCCGGTTCCTGCTGTTCTCGATCCTGGGCTCGATTCCGTGGAACCTGGGGCTGGTCGGGGCTGGATGGGTGCTGGGCGAGAACTACGAGGCCCTGTTCGAGGCCACCCGGCCGTTCGAGCTCCTGATCTACGTCATCGTTGTGATTGGTGTAGTCGTGATCCTCATCCGCTGGGCCCGCGGCCGAGGCTCGCCCGCGCGGCTTGACGAAGAGCGCTAGCGTTCGATTCCGATTCGCTCAGGGATCGCTCAGTGGCCAGGTCCGGGATCTCGGCGCCAGTCCTGTTCCTCTTTCTGGTGGTCGTCGCGGTCGTGGTCGCGGGAATCCTGGGGCGGGCAACAGGTCCAGCGAGCCCACCCGCATCGACCGCGCCGTCGGCCACAAGCCTCGGCGCTGAACCCTCGCCGGCGATCCCGCCAGCCGCACCAGATCTTTCGTGGCGTTCGGAACCGTTCCCTGGTGGAGGAGTCACCGCCGCCGCTTTCCACGATGCTGTTTGGGTCACCTTGGGACCCGGTGAGGCCTGGGCCTCGATGAATGGCCAACCTTGGCAACCAGGAAGCATCGGCGAGATCGAGCCGCCGGAACAGCACGGAGAAGTCCTCTGGGCCTGGGACATCGCTCGACATGCCGACGCATGGATTGCGGTCGCGGTCTGGGACGGCCCCGCAGATTCTCAGCGGCCCGTCATCTATCAGTCCACCGACGGTCTGGCCTGGAGTTGGGTCCCGTCGTCGGAATGGTGGGGATTTGGTTCTTTGGCCATCGCCTCGAACGATTCGCTCCTCGTCGCCACGAATTCGAATTTCGGGATGGGGCAGGGATCCGTTTTCGTCTCCGACGACATCGTCGACTGGGATGAGCACGTTGCGCCTGGCGGACCGGCCGCGATGGTCGACGTAACAGCGAGCCCGGAGAGGTTCGTCGCCGTTGGTGGACGACTTGCTGAGGACGGGGGCCTGTGCCCCGTGGCGTGGCAGTCCGGCGACGGAGTGGAATGGGAAGAGTCGGATCCTATTCCCGCTCCCCCGGGAAGGGGGGCAAAGGCGATCGGTCGGGCGCGTTCGGGCAGCTACGCCATCGTCGGGACGGAAACGCTTATCCCTGAGGGTTGTTCGTCGAATCCGTGCCTGCTTGAGAGAGTGCTCGCCTGGAGTTCTGCGGACGGGCAGCAGTGGGAACCTGCTGCTTTTCCGGATACGTCCTTCGGATTCGGCACCTTCTACCGCATGGCAATCGTGCCGGTTGCTGATGGCCTGGTTGCAGCAACGGTCGGCGGAGAGCACGCGAGTGCGTGGATCACTTCCGACGGCACTGCGTGGGAAGATCTGGGCGTGCCCTTCCCCGACGGTTCTACGATCGAGGCGATCGCCTCGAGCGGCGACGAGCTCCGCATTTTCCTGGCCTCCGACGTCGGGCGGACCGTCCTGATCGGGACTACGTCTCCGCCTTGACCACGCGGGGCCCGTCAAAGGGTTTGACCGGCTGGTGGGGGAGTGGCACGATCGAACCCAACTGAACGAATCCATCGCCTTCGGGGCGGGGTGAAACTCCCCACCGGCGGTCGGTCCGCTCAAACGGACCAGCCCGCGAACCCCATAAGTCCGGCGGCCGCGGAGAGGCTCCCGGAGCACCTTGCGGGGCCGACCTGACCCCGGCGTCACGCCGGGCAGACAGGGCCGACGGTCACAGTCCGGACGGGAGAGGGCGAGCACGAGGCGTTCCTCCGACGACCCGCGGACCAATCGGCGCTGCGCGCCAGATTGGCGTCCGCGCGAACCAGGAGGCGTCAGCGGCTCCCACGTCCCCGTCGGAGATGGCGCAGGGAGACCGATGGAGCACCCAAGCCAGCCGCGCGCAGCACAGCCTGGTCCGGCGATCACGATCGAAGACCTGGCGGTCAGCTTTCCGGCCCCAACTGGAACCCTGACCGCGCTCGAGGATTTCAACGGCCGGGTCGGGCAGGGCGAGCTCGTGGCTGTGATCGGGCCCAACGGATGCGGCAAGAGCACCCTCCTGCGGGCGATCGCCGGCCTGGTGCCGCCCAGCGCCGGGCGCATCGGTCTGGGCCGAGATGGCGCGCCAGCCCGGGCCGGTGATGGTCGAATCGGTCTCATCTTCCAGCAGCCCCGCCTGCTCGGTTGGCGCTCCGCCCTCGAGAACGTGGCACTCCCCCTGGAGCTGGCAGACACACCCCGGGCCGAGCGTCGGGAGGCTGCCGAACGCGGGCTGAGCCAGGTTGGACTCGCCGACGTCGGCGACCTGCGACCGCGGGAGTTGTCGGGCGGCATGCAGCAGCGCGTCGCCCTCGCCCGCTCCCTGGTCACCGATCCGCCGGTCCTGCTCCTGGACGAGCCGTTCAGCGCGCTCGACGCCCTGAGTCGCGAGGCGTTCGACGCACAGCTCGAATCGCTGTGGCTCGCCCAGCGGCGGACCGTCGTGCTCGTCACCCACTCTGTAGGAGAGGCCATCCAGCTCGCCGATCGGGTCTGGGTCATGACCCCGCGTCCGGGGCGGGTCGCGGCGGACGTCCCGGTTCCGCTCTCCCGGCCGCGACGGACGGGCGTGGCCGCCGATCCGGGCCTGGCCGCGGTCGAGGTCCGGGTACGCGAGGCATTGGCCGCGGTCCACGCCCCCGAGCTCTCCGGCTGGGCCGAGCCCGGGCGGGAGGCCGCGGCATGACGGCCATCCTTCGGCGCCTGGGCCTGCTCGCCCTGAGCGTCCTCGCCTTTCTGGCGCTGTGGAAGGCCGCGGTCATCATCGGCGGCTATCCCGAGTACATCCTCCCCGCTCCGGACGTCGTCGTGGCCCGGGCTGGTGAGGCTATCCAGAACGGGACGCTCCAGCCCCACCTGGCCGCCACCCTGGAAGAGGCGGTCATTGGCTTCGCTGCCGGGGCCCTGGTCGCCATCGGGGTGGGCATCCTGCTGGCCAAGAGCCTTACCGCGGAGCGCGTCCTGTCGCCCTACCTCGTCGCCGCCCAGGCCATCCCGATCCTGGCCCTGGCGCCCCTCGTCGACATCTGGTTCGGCAGCGGTCTCACGGCCCGTGTCGTGATCTGCGCCCTGATCGTGTTCTTCCCAATCGCCATCGCGACCATCGTCGGCATCCGATCCACCGACCCCCTGCTGGTCGAGATGGCCCGCGCCAACGGCGCTCGGCCCGCCCAGATCACGCGCCTGCTCGAGCTGCCTTCGGCGCTGCCCGTGCTCTTCGGCGGGCTCCGCGTGGGCGTCACCCTGGCCGTGGTGGGGGCCGTGGTGGCCGAGTGGGCCGGCGCCAGCATCGGTCTGGGCGTCCTCATCAACATCGCCGACCAGGGCCTGTTCGACACTCCGCTCATGTTCGTGGCCCTCGGCAGCCTGGCCGTGCTGGGCCTGACCTTCTACGGCCTCGTGCTCGTCGCAGAGCGCATGCTCATCCCCCGATGAAGACCGAAAGGAAACCGATGCGATCGCGCTCCATCCCCCTGGCAGTCGCGCTGAGCCTGGCCGTTGCGGCCTGCAACCGAACCGCGCCCCCGAGCCAGACCGCCAGTCCCGAGTCGACCCCATCCGCATCCCCGTCAGGCGAGCTCCGGCAGGTGCGCCTCCTGCTCGGCTTCCGCCCCGACGTCCAGTTCGCGCCGTTTTATCTGGCCCAGCAGGACGGCTATTTCGAGCGAGCAGCGCCAGCCTTCGGGCTGGACGTGACCATCGACCACGCTGGCGCGGGCGAGCTGATTCGGCTGGTGGCCACCGGCGAAGCCGAGTTCGGGGTCGCGGACGCCACCGACGTGATGATCGCGAGGACAAGCGGGATCTCGATCAAGTACGTGGCGACCCTGTACCAGTTCTTTCCGGTGGCCATCATCGGTCCGGTGGGGACGGTGCCGACCGATCCAGCGGACCTGGCCGGCCTTCGGATCGGGACCCCTGGCCGGTTCGGTTCCTCGTGGCACGCGCTGCTTACCCTGCTTGCGGCCGGGGGGCTGACGGCCGACGACGTGACGATCCGCGAGTACCCGCAGTTCAACCAGGTCGAGGGCCTGCTGAACGGCGACGTCGATTTCATCACCGGCTTTCGCAACAACGAGCCGATCCGATTGGCCGCGGAAGGGATGGAGACCGACCTACTCACCATCGACGACATCGCTCCACTCCCAGGGCCCGGCATCGTCGTCAGCGACGAACTGTTGAAGTCCGACTACGATATGGTCTCCGCGTTTGCCGTCGCGGTAATGAGCGCTCAGCAGGCGATCGAGCACGACCCCCAGCTTGGTGTTCGCGCTGCCGTCGCGGCTGTTCCCACCATCGCCGAGGACGAGGCGACCGCGCTTGCCGTACTCGAAGCCACTATCCCGATCTGGCGTGGCGCCGAGGCCGGCATCTTCGGGAACATCAACGAGTCGGTGTGGCAGAGCGGCTACGAGTCAATGCGGAATCTCGGGTTCATCGATGGTTCGGTTCCCATGGACGAGATGATCGAGTTCGTTGGGCAGGCAAGCCTGACGCTCAACCGCCGACGAGGAATATGAGCCCGGCCACGATCAGGACGACCTCGATGATGGCCACGAAAACGCGCTCCGGGAGCCGGTCCACGATGCGCTTGCCGATCACCGAGCCGGCGATCATGACCGGCGCCATCAGCAGCCCGATCCCGACGGTGGCGACGGTCAGGAGCGCCGCGGTCCCGTAGGCGACCAGCTTGGCGACATGCATGACCACCGTCGCGGCGGCCTCGGTGCCGATGTAGGAGCTCTTCACCAGCCCGGCGGCCAGGAAGAAGGGCGCCATGATCGGTCCGACCGAGCCGACCAGGGCCGAAACGAAGGCAAAGAACGCGCCGACCGCGGTGAACGCCCGAGGTCCAAGGACACCGCCGGGCTGAGGTCCGAGGTGGCGCCAGGCGACGGAGGCGAGGAGAAATGCGCCGATGAGCCGGGTCAACGCGTCCAACGGCGCAGCCGCGAACAGGAATCCGCCGATCAGCGCAGCCGGAACGCCACCCAGCGCGAACCAGCCCACGATGCGCCGGTCGACCGCGTCCCGGTTGATGACCACCCGTGACCCGTTGCCGATCAGCTGGGCGATGGTCAGGATCGGGATCGCGTCGCGCGGCCCGAAGAGCGCGACAAGGACCGGCAGCAGGATCGCTGCCCCGCCGAACCCGGCGACCGCGGCCAGGGTGCTGGCCGCCAGCCCGGCTACCAGCAGCAGCGCCAGCTGGGGGAGCAGCTCGGTGAAGGAGCCGGCCCCCGGCATCGGTCAGTCGGTCAGAACTGGGGTGGGCGCCGCTCGTTCGGCCGCCGTCACGACCTGCTCCAGGAGCATCACGGTGGTGACCGGGCCAACCCCCCCAGGGACCGGGGTGATGGCCGCGACCAGGGGCTGGACACGATCGAAGTCGACGTCGCCCACGACGCCATCCGGAGTCACGTTGATGCCGCAGTCGACCACCACGACCGAGGCGTTGACGTGCTCGGGGCCGATGAGGGCGGGGACGCCCGCCGCCGCGACCAGGATCTCCGCCTCTCTCGTTGCACGCCTGAGGTCCTCAGTCTCGCGGTGGGCGACCTCCACGCTCGCACCCTCGGCCGCCAGCAGGACCGCCGTGGGACGCCCCACCACTCGGGAGCGGCCGACCACGACCGCATGGCGTCCGGCGAGGGGGATGTCGTAACGCCGCAGGACTTCCATGACGGCCACAGCCGTGGCGGGAACGAAGGTGGGCTCACCATTTGCCAGCCGTTCGGCGCTGATTGGGGAAGCCCCGTCCACGTCCTTGGCCGGGTCAACCAATGGGCCTACGGCGTCCGGATCGAGGTGAGCGGGGATGGGATAGATGACCACGATGCCGGCCACCGACGGATCGTGGTTGAGCGCGCCCAGACCTTCGCCGACCACGTCCATGGTGGCGTCCTCGGCAAGCTGGACGTCCCGGGGTGCGATCCCGATGGCGCTGGCCGAGCGCGCCAGGCTCCGCGCGTAGGCGACCTCCGGGCCGGCGTCGGCAAATCGAACGATGGCCAGGCCCGGGCTCCCGGCCCGCGCGGTGAGCGTCTTGATCCGATTTGAGAGGTCCCGCCGATGGAGATCGGCGATGGGGCGGCCGTCGAGTATCCGGCCGCTCATGCAGGCATCCGCTGGCGAACGGCGGCCAGCGCGTCGGCTTCGCGTCTCGCCACGCGGGCTTCGAGCTCGGCCAGGCGCTTCGGGGCGTCAGTGCGGAGGGCGTGCCCTTCGGGCAGCGAGGGGAGGTTGATCGTGACGTTGAGCGAAGCTCCACGGACGGCGGTCCCGGCCAACAGAGCCGCCACGCCCGCGTCAGTGACGGCGTTGCGATTCCCGATGGGCGCGATGCCCGCCGCCAGGTCGAGCACCTCCGCTGCGAGCCGGGCGATGCGGAGTGGGACCTCGGTGGCGGCGACCGATGCCTCGCCGATGGCCGCCTTCCGGGTGGCCCGCTGCTCGTCGTCCTCGCGCGGCATGCGGCGAGCGGCGACCACGGTCAGATAGGCGGTGGCGTCGTCCTCGGCCGCAGTGAGCAGCGACGCGCGCAGCTCGCCGGCCGCGGTCCCGATCTGGCGGGCGACAGGGTCGACCTCCTCGTATTCGGGCCGTCCAAGGGTCAGCTCACACACCATCTCGACCAGGGCCGCTCCCAACGCACCCGAAAGCGCGCTGGCGCTCCCGCCGCCGGGCACCGGGGCCCGCGACGCGAGGCGCGCGGTGAGGTCGCGAACCGTCAGCTCAGCGATGGACGGGCTGCTCATGGGCAGCCGATTGTACGGGCGCAAAGGAGAAGCCCGGCGGGCCCGCGGGAGAGGGACGCGGCGCCAGCCGGGCGGCGGGATGGGCTCCGGGAGCCGTCAGGCGGCTGGATCCAGCGCGTCCACGAACCAGCGGCGGCGTCGAGCGTCGAAGACCAGCTCCAACGACTCCCCGGATTCGACCTCCACCACCAGCATCAGGCGCGGGGAGCTGCCCGCCGGATAGGCGGCCCGTTCGTCGCGCACGGTGGCCAGGCGCAAGATCCGCAGCTCGCGATCGCCGAAGCGGACGCGCGTCGGCCGGAGCTGCCCCGTATCCCAGGCGACCGACGCCGCAACCGGGGTGATGGAGACGAGAGCCATGAGGTCGACAATACAGAACATCTGTTCTAGTTGTCAAGAGTCGGGACGGCGCTTGCTGAACCGCCGTTCTGGCGCCTCGCGGAGCAGACGGGCACGGGTGATGGCCCGGTCGCCGAACTTCTCACGGACCGCATCGGTGGCCTCGGCCAGGCGCTGCACGCGCTGGCCGTCGTCGAACAGGGTCAGCTGCTGGGCGTCGACCAGCGAGATGGCGGTGATCCCGATCAGTCGAACCGCCCGACCCGGCTCCAGGGTGCGATCGAGGAGCCGATGAACGACCTCGAGCATGACGTGCGCGTCCGTCGTCGGATGCGGGAGCGTCATCTGGCGGCTCAGCGTCTCGAAGCCCTCGTAGCGGAGCTTGAGCTGGACCCCGCCCGCCGCCACGGAATGGCGCCGCAGGCGGCTCGCCACCGACTCCGCCAGCCATAGAAGGGTTCCCTCCAGGCCACTCCGCTCGGTGACGTCCACGTTGAAGGTGTGCTCATGACCGATGGACTTGGGGGCGTGGCCCGACACCACCGGGGATCGATCGATACCGCGAGCGCGCTGTCCCAATTCCCCACCGTGCCGGCCGAATCGGCGACGCAGGGTCGCCTCCGGGACCGCCGCCAGCTGGCCGATGGTCGTCACCCCGTAGTCCGCCAGCGCCTGCCGCACGCGGGGGCCGATGCCCCACAGGCGCGAGACCGGCAACGGGGCCAGGAACGCGGCCTCCTCGCCCGGAGCCACCACGACCAGCGCGTCGGGCTTGCGCAGGTCGGAGGCGACCTTGGCCACCAGCTTGTTGGTGGCGACGCCCACGCTGACCACCAGACCGATCTCTTCGCGGATGCGTGACTTCAGCGCCCGGCCGATGGTTGGGCCGTCGCCGGCCGGCGCGCCGGTGACGTCGAGAAACGCCTCGTCCATGCTGATCGGCTCCACGAGTGGCGTGTACGAATCGAAGACCCGCATGACCTGCAGGCTCAGCTCGGCGTATCGCTCTAACCTGCCCGGCAGGAAGACACCTTGTGGGCAGAGGCGGGCGGCCGTGCGCAGCGGCATGGCCGAGTGGACTCCGAAACGCCGCGCTTCGTAGGACGCAGCGCTCACCACGCCGCGCGCGTCCGGACGCCCGCCCACGATCACCGGCAGACCGGCCAGCGACGGGTCGTCCAGCACCTCGACCGAGGCGTAGAACGCGTCGAGGTCGGCGTGAAGGATGGTCCGCATGGATCCCGCGCTCAGTCCGTCCCGGGATACCGGCTGTAGGCGCCAGGGCCGAGGATCGGCAGCAGCCTGTCAGCTTCCGCCTCCAGGGCGTCGCGGTCGGCCGCCTTCAAGCGCCCAAACGGGCGGAGCTCGATGCGGGCGGCGCCGCCTCGGTCGCGGCGGGGCAGCCACGTCCCGGCCACCATGCCGTCGACCAGGAACGTGGGCAGGACATCCGCGTTGCGGGTGATGACTGTCGCCTGGTGGGCCGGCGGCAGGACCCGGCTTCGATGGGCCGTGCCGTAGGCCAGCAGCAGGCTGTCCCAGCGGGCGAGGAGCCGGGGAGGCGCCGGGGTGTCCGCGTCCGGCCGCGGGGCGTCCGGCAGGTCCAGGAGCGTGCGCCCCGCCTCGTCGGTGAAACGGGTCAGGTCCTCGCTCCCGTCCCCCATTGCCCTGCGCCAGCGCGTCAGCCACTTGCCGCGCCCGACGTACGCAGCCAGGTCCTCGACGCTGGCCGGCCCGAACGCGGCGAGGTATCGCCGGGCCAGGCGGCTCGTCGCCGCGTCCGGGTCCACCTGCTCAGGATCCGGCTCGCCCAGCCAGTCGCTGGCCGGCGCATATCGCGCCCGACCGTAGGTCTCCCCGTCGTGCGGCACCTGGATGAGCGGCACGCCTCCGCTGAAGTGGCGCCACAGGCATCGGTAGGGCGGGATCTCCATCCGCCCGACCTTCTCGGCCAGGATCGACTCGATCTCGTGGATCTGGAGCGGGCGCTCCGTCATGGCCGCCAGCACCGCCGCGTACCCCTTCCGGATTCGGCGGCCGAGGGGAGACGAGACCGGATCGCGCTTGTACAGGATCCGCCACTGATTCCAGCGGAACGGCAGAGTCAGGGTGGACATCGCCCAGAAGTCCGTCGCGCTCACGACGTGAACCGTCAGCCGCATGAGCGAGGCGCGGACCACGGTCCGTCGGGCCCGGGCTCGGGACAGATCGACTGGTGGCACCTTCGTGGCAAGGCGCGTTTGGAGCGCGAGCGGCGGCCAATCGGGGTGCTGCGCCTGGAGGGAGCCGATCCGTTCGACCAGCCGGGCCACCGGCGCGCGGGGCAGGGAGCGCAGCAGCCCCTGGCGCGCGAGCGTTGCCCGATTCAGCTGGCGCTGGGTGAGCGTTGGCTGGGCCATGGGTCCCACCAGCCTAGCGGCGGCCGCGCCGCCGCCATCGGTCAGTTGGTCAGAGCTTGCGGATGACGCCGACCACCTTGCCCTGGATCTGGAGCTCGGTGGCGTAGATGGGCTCCATTTCGGAGTTGGCCGGCTGGAGGCGGATCCGCCCGTCCTCGCGGTAGAACCGCTTCAGGGTGACCCCGTTGTCCTCCAGCAGGGCGACCACGATGTCGCCGTCCCGGGCGGTGGCCTGGGGCTGGACGATCACGAAGTCGCCGTCGTCGATCAGCGCGTCGACCATGCTCTTGCCCCGCACCCGAAGAACGTAGGAGTCCTCGCGGGCCTGGATCGAGCGCGGGACGTCGATGGGCTCGGGGTCCTGGTAGGCCTCGATGGGCTGGCCGGCCGCGATCTCACCGACCAGTGGCAGCTGCACGGGGTCGCGCTCGACCGGCATTCGGAAGGGCGTCACTGCCCCACGGGCTGGCCGTGCGGGCGGTGCGGCGCCGGTGGCCTTGGCGGTCAGGCGCAGGGCGCGGGACGAGCGGCTGCCGCGTTCCAGCTGTCCCGAGCGTTCGAGCGCAACCAGGTGGTGATGGACCGCGGACGTCGAGGCGAGGCCGACCGCGTCCGCGATCTCGCGGACCGAGGGCGGGTATCCGCGCTCGGCCACGGTTCGGGCGATGTAGTCCACGATGCGCTGTCGGCGCTCGGCGTCGTGCCGCGTCACGTCGCCAGAGTATCAGAACGCCTGTTCTAATGTCAACGTCTTGGTATCATCCCGGCCCACCTCGTCCCGTCTGACCGGAGATCGCAGCGAAGTGTTCCGTCCCGGCCGGTGGCGTTATCTGCGCGCCGCCAAAGTTCTGCTCCAGCTCCCCTCCTACGCCCGCCTGGTTTGGGGGCTGGCCCGCGACGCGCGCACCCCCGTCGCCCTCAAGGCCGTGCTCTTCGCAGCCCTGGTCTACGTCATCGCTCCCATCGACCTGATTCCGGACGTCATTCCCATCCTCGGTGCGGCCGATGACCTGACCGTCCTGCTCCTTGTCCTGGACCTGTTCATCAGCAATGCGCCCGCGGCGGTCCGCGAGGAGCACCTGGCTCGGGCCAAGGCCGGGCAGGCAGTGCTCGACGAGGACCTGGCACGCCTCCGCACGCTGCTTGGCGCTCGGTACGACCGCATCCGGGACACCTTGCCTGAGCTCCTGGATCGATTCGGCGGCCTGCGGGATGCGGATGAGGTCAAGAAGCAGATCGCCGGGTGGCGTGCCGCACGAGGCAAGACTGACGCGCGCCCCGAGACGCCCGTGGAGGCGAAATGAAGGTCATCCTCAAGCGCGACGTGAAGGGCCTGGGCCGCGAAGGCGATTTGAAGGACGTCAAGGACGGCTTCGCCCGCAACCACCTCATTCCCACCGGGGCGGCCGTCCTGGCCGACCTGGGAGCCGTTCGCAACTGGGAGCGTCACCGCGAGCAGCGCGACGAGCGCGACAGGTCCCTGCGCGCCGATGCCGAGGCCATCGCCGCCCGGCTGGGGGAGCTCACGATCCAGATCGGGGTCAAGGCCGGCGAGCGGGATCGCCTGTTCGGGTCGGTGACCACCCGGGACGTGGCGGATCGGCTCCGCCAGGAGGGGATCGACATCGATCGGCACGACGTCCACCTGCGGGAGCCGATCAAGACGGTGGGCGAGCACCTGGTCAGCGTCCACCTCATGCCCGGCCTCGAGGCCCAGCTTCGCGTCGAGGTCGTCGCCGAGCACTGAATCGCGCCGCGCGACGGTCTAGCTGTCGCAGAACGGGTGTTCGATTGGGGACATGTTCTCCACACCGCGCCGACAGCTTCGGGCGGCTTATCCGCAACGGGGTTTGGGGTTCGTTCATAAGCCGGCGGTAATCGTTGGCAAATCCATTTCCGTCGCGGGCGATGCCCCGTACGGTCGCCCACACCCGTGAGCATCGATCGCGTCGCCCCCCAGTCGGTCGAGGCCGAGCAGAGCGTCCTCGGCTCGATCCTCATCGACCCCGAGGCCATCCTCAAAGTCGCCGACTTCCTGCACTCAACCGATTTCTATCGCCCCCAGCACGCGGACATCTACGAGGCGATGCTGGCGCTCCACAACCAGAGAGAGCCCATCGACCTGGTCACCCTGGGCGACGAGCTGACGCGTCGCGACCGCCTGGATGGGGTGGGTGGGCCGGCATACCTGGCGACCCTGATGAACGCGGTCCCCACCGCGGTCCACGTGGAGCACTACGGGAGGATCGTCGAGCAGAAGGCCGTCCTCCGGAACCTGATCGCGGCCGCGGGGCGCATCGCGGCGGTGGGCTACGAGGAGGCCAACGACACGGCGGCCGCCATCGACCGGGCCGAGGGCATCCTGTTCGAGATCAGCCAGCGCCGCACGGTTGCCGGCTTCGAGACGCTGGCGACCCTGCTCGGGCAGGCCTATGACCGGCTCGAGTACCTCCACGAGCACCGCGGCCAGATCCTCGGCATTCCCACCGGGCTGGCCGGGCTCGACACGCTGCTCGGCGGATTCCAGCCCTCGGACCTCGTCATCCTCGCGGCGCGGCCCAGCGTCGGAAAGACCAGCCTGGCCCTCAACGTGGCGCTGCACGCCGCGATCCACGAGCAGAAACGGGTGGCCATCTTCTCCCTGGAGATGAGCCGCGAGCAGCTCGCCCTGCGGCTGCTGTCGTCCGAAACGGGGATCAACCCGCGGCCCCTGCAGACCGGATTCATGGAGGAGACCGACTGGTCGAAGATCGCGCGGGTCATGAACGACATGGCCAGCGCCCAGATGTGGATCGACGACTCGCCCACTCTGTCGGTCCTCGAGCTGCGGACCAAGGCTCGCCGGCTTGAGGTCGAGCAGCGTGGACTGGACCTGATCATCGTCGACTACCTCCAGCTCATGGAGGCGTCCACCTCCACTCGCGAGCCGAACCGCGTCCAGGAAGTCAGCGAGATCAGCCGCGGGCTGAAGAACCTGGCTCGCGAGCTCAAGGTCCCGGTCCTGGCGTTGTCCCAGCTGTCGCGCAACGTCGAGCAACGAGGCGGGATGGGCGAGCCGCGCCTGTCGGACCTCCGCGAGTCCGGATCGCTCGAGCAGGATGCCGACGTCGTCATCTTCCTGTACCGCGCCGAACAGGAGACCATCGCCGAGGCGGACCTCGAGCTGGTGAAGGCCAAGGTCGCCAAGCACCGCAACGGACCGATCGGCGAAGTCCCGCTCCAGTTCCGACGGACGCAGACCCGCTTCTATTCGGTCAGCGCTCGGGAGGACGTGGAGGTCGCGACCTACTAGCCAGAGCCGGTTTCACACCTTCCCTCCCTCTTGACAGCCGCGTATAGTCGGCCGCTGGAACGTCCGGAACACCAGCTCATCCCAGGTCGCGATCCACGGCCCGAGGAGCCGGAGAACCGAGGGCCGGGCGGCCACGACACGGAGGAGAGGACAGGTGTTCACCGACAAGACCATCACGTGCCGCGACTGCGGGATGGACTTCGTCTTCTCGGCCGGGGAGCAGCAGTTCTACCAGGAGAAGGGGCTGACCCACGAGCCCCAGCGGTGTGCCAGCTGCCGCGCGGTGGCGAAGCAGAACCGCGCCCTGGGAATCGGCACCGGTGGCGGAGCCCGCGAGATGCACGCCGCGGTATGTGCTGAGTGCGGGGGCCAGGCCCTGGTGCCGTTCCTTCCCCGCAACGACCGTCCGGTCTACTGCAGCAGCTGCTTCGACAAGGTTCGCGCCCGCTCCTGAGCCCGGCCCACTCCTGACCCGGGCCTGACCTGGCACTCGCCCGCCTATACTGCGGGCCCACATGGAGCCCGGCACGCTGCTTCGCCCACCGACCGAGGTCGGCGGCCGTCTGCGCCGGGCATACGGCTTCGAGGAGGTCTCCCTCGTGCCGGGGGCCACGACGGTCGAGCCGGCCGAGGTCGACACCGCAGTCGAGATCGGGCCACTCCGCATGGAGATCCCGTTCCTGGCCGCCGCCATGGACGCGGTCAGCGACCCCGACATGGCCGTGCGCATGCATCGGCTGGGCGGGCTGGCCGTGGTCAACCTCGATGGCCTGTACACCCGCTATGCCGATGCCGGCCCGATCATCGAGCAGGTCGTCGAGGCCCCGAATGCGGTCGAAGCCGGGCGGGTGCTGGCCGAGGCCTATGCGGAGCCGATCCGCACCGACCTGATCGGCGCCCTGATCACCCGCATCAAGTCCGCGGGGGCCGCTGCGGCGGTGGCCACCACCCCGGCCTCCGCCTGGGACCACGCGGCGGTGGCGGCCGAGGCCGGGGCCGACCTGTTCGTGGTCCAGTCCCAGGTCTCGAGCGCCCGACACATCTCGACCTCGGGTCGAGTCCTCTCCCTGTCGGACCTCACCGGCGCGCTTCGTCTTCCGGTGTTGGTGGGCAACACGGTGAGCGGCGACGCCGCCTACCAGCTCATGGAGCAGGGCGCGGCCGGGATCCTGGTCGGAGTGGGGCCGGGTGCGGCGTGCACCACGCGGGAGGTGCTCGGGATCGGTGTGCCGCAGGTGTCGGCCACGCTGGAGGTGGCCGCGGCCCGGGATCGGTTCCTGGCCGAGACCGGACGGTACGTCCCGATCATCACCGACGGGGGGATGAAGACCGGCGGCGACATCGCCAAGGCCATCGCATCGGGAGCCGATGCCGTCATGCTGGGGACGCCACTGGCGGGCGCACTGGAAGCCCCGGGTCGAGGTTTCAACTGGGGCATGGCGGCGCCATCGCCGACCCTCCCACGTGGGACGCGGATCCACCTCGGGGAGCGTCTGCCTCTGGAGCAGATCCTGTTCGGGCCGGCGAGGACCACCCACGGCACACAGAACCTGGTGGGCGCGCTGCGCCAGAGCATGGGCGCGTTGGGCGCCCGCACGATTCGGGACATGCACCAGGTGGAGATGGTCGTGGCCCCGGCCATCGCCACCGAAGGCAAGTCCTGGCAGATGGCCGTGGACGACCCGCTGCGTTGATCCGGTTCTCGCGTCGCGTATCGCTGGCGGCGCCTCCGGAGGCCGTGTGGCCCTGGATCGCCGACCCGACACGCTTCGCCGAGTGGCGCAAGGGCGCTGGGGTGACGAGCGCCGCCCCGGTCGACGACGGGCAGATGGGGGTGGGCCGCCGATTTCGGATGGACGTCACGGCCCAGGGACGCTCCGCCACGCTGGAGTGCACCGTGACCGCGTACGAGCCGAACCGGCGCTTCGCGTTCGCATCCAAGGATGCCTCCGGCTTCGCCGGCTCGGCGGACACACGCATCGAGCCGGAGGCAGCGGGCACGCGGCTGGACTTCGCGTTCGAGCTCCAGCTCCCCGGCGGCTGGCGCCTGATGCAACCGGTGATCAGCCGCGCCCTCGAACAGGCGGCGGACACCGATTTCGCGACCCTGCAGGCCAAATTGGGGCCCAGCCATGGGTGACGCCGAGCAGCGGGGCAGGACGGTCCATGGCGAGGCGGCCAACGCCGGTCACCGGGTCCTGGCGCCCGATGACGTGGAGGTCGAGGCCTACCTCGAGCAGGCGCTGCAGGCGGGGGCGCCGGCGCCCGCCACACAGCCCCCCAGCGAGCTCGGGGAACCGCCCGCCGAGCCGCAGACCATCGTGGTGCTCGATTTCGGCGGCCAGTATGCCCAGCTCATCGCGCGCCGCGTGCGCGAGCTGAACGTCTACTCCGTCCTGCTCCCCCACGACACCCCGTGGGAGGAGATCGCCGCCCGACGTCCGGTGGGGATCATCCTGTCGGGCGGGCCGGCATCGGTCTATGACGACGGCGCGCCGCAGGCGGATCCGCGTATCTGGGAGGGCCGCGTCCCGGTCCTGGGCATCTGCTACGGGATGCAGCTGATGGCCCATCAGCTCGGCGGTCGGGTCGCCCCCGCCGATCGCCGCGAGTACGGTCCGGCGACGATCCAAGCCGCGCCTGACGAGCCGCTGCTCGCCGGCCTGCCGGGGGCCGCGCCGGTCTGGATGAGCCACGGGGACTCGATCCTGGAGCCGCCACCCGGCTTCCGCACGCTTGCTTCGAGCGAATCCACGCCCCATGCCGCAATGGCCAACGAGCGCGGCCTGATGGGCCTCCAGTTCCACCCCGAGGTCGCCCATACACCCCAGGGCCGCGAGATTCTCGCCAACTTCGCGCTGCGCATCGCGGGTGCGCGTGGCGACTGGACCCCGGCCGGGTTCATCGGTGCCACGGTGGCCACCATTCGGGCCGAGGTGGGGGACGGTCAGGTCATCTGCGCGCTGTCCGGCGGCGTGGACAGCGCGGTGGCGGCGACCCTCGTCCATCGGGCTGTTTCGGACCAGCTGACCTGTATCTATGTCGACACCGGGCTCATGCGCAAGCGTGAGTCGGAGCTGCTGCGAGCCACGTTCGAGCAGAACCTCGGCATGCAGCTGCGGATGGTCGACGCCCGCGACCGCTTCCTGCACCGCCTGGCGGGGGTCACCGACCCGGAGGACAAGCGGCGGATCATCGGGGACGAGTTCATCCGGGTCTTCGAGGAGGAAGCCGTCCGCCTCGGACCCATCGACTTCCTGGTCCAGGGGACGCTGTACCCCGACGTCATCGAGTCCAAGACGGCCGAGTCCAAGGCGGCCGCCAAGATCAAGACCCACCACAACGTGGGAGGTCTCCCCGCCGACCTCCGGTTTCGGCTGATCGAGCCGCTCCGCCACCTGTTCAAGGACGAGGTCCGGCGGGTGGGGACCGAGCTCGGCCTGCCGGCGGCCATGATCCAGCGTCAACCCTTCCCCGGCCCGGGCCTCGCCATCCGGGTCATCGGCGAGGTCACGCCCTCCCGCCTGGAGACCCTGCGCGACGCGGACTGGATCGTCCTGGACGAGATCAAGGCCGCGGGCCTGTACGACCAGCTGTGGCAGAGCTTCGCCATCCTGACCCCCATCGACACCGTGGGCGTCATGGGCGACGGTCGCACCTACGCCAACGTGGTCGCCGTCCGGGCCGTGACCTCCGACGACGGGATGACCGCCGACTGGGCCCGCCTGCCCTACGACCTGCTGGCCCGCATCAGCGCCCGGATCGTGAACGAGGTGCCCGGCGTGAACCGGGTCGTCTACGACGTGAGCAGCAAGCCGCCGGCCACCATCGAGTGGGAGTAGCCCCTCCCCGTAGGATGCGCTGACCGATGTCCTCGTGGTTCGACAAGCTGCTCGAAGAGATGCAGCGGCGGCAGATGGAGCAGGATCGTGCCCGCCAGGGACGACCGCTGCGCCCCGATGAGCCGGTGGGCCCGCCGGAGGAGCAGATCCCCGACGACGAGGGTGGCTCCCGACCCCCACCCTTCAGACGGCGCCGCCGCCGGCGCGGCGGGCCCAATCCACCCGGCAACTGGATCCGGCCGGTGCTGTTCCTGGCCGGCGCGTTCGTGCTGCTCCAGCTCCTGGGTGGCCTGATCGAGCTGTTCACCGATCTGGCGTGGTACGACGCCCTGGGGCGCCGCGACGTCCTGCTGACCCGCTTCGTCGCCCACCTGGGCTGGTTCATGGCCGGGTTCGCGCTGTTCACGATTCCGGCCCTGGTCAGCCTGTGGGCGGCGGCGCGCCTCGGGCCCCAGGTGCCGGTGCGCCGGGTGGGCCCGGTCGAGCTGCCGGATCTCTCCCGCCCGGTCGGGTTCGTGCTGGGGGCGCTCGCGGTCCTGGGCGGGCTGGTCAGCGGCCTGGCGTGGGGTGGCAGCTGGCAGACAATCCTCCTGTTCTTCAACGGAGGCGATTTCGGGACCAGCGACGCGGCCTTCGGCCGCGACATCGGCTTCTACGTCTTCGACCTGCCCTTCTGGCGCTTCGCCCAGGGCTGGGTGGTCACCGCGCTGGCCGCCATCATCGGTCTGACGGTGGGTGCCTATGCCGTATCCGCCACCAGATGGACGTTCCAGCTGACGGCGCCGGTTCGCGTCCACCTCAGCCTGCTGGGCGCGGCGCTCCTGCTGGCGATCGCCGGCGGGTACCAGCTGGACATCGCGGACCTGACGTACTCAACGCGCGGCATCGGGGGGACCGTCCAGGCGGCGATGTACACGGACATCAACGCGCAGGCCCCGGCCTACCTGATCCTGAGCGGGGTGGCCGTCGTGTCGGCCGGGCTGCTGCTGGCCAACATCTGGTTCCGCACCCTGTGGCTCATCGGCCTGGCGGCAGGCGCCTGGTTCGTGCTGTCGCTGCTCGTGGGCGGCGTCTATCCGGGCATCGTCCAGCGCTTCACGGTGGAGCCCAACGAGCTGGATCGCGAGCGCGTCTACCTCGAGCGCCACCTGGCCGCGACCCGGGCCGCGTACGACCTGGAATCCATCGAGCTGCGCGCGTTCACCGGGGAGCAGCGCCCCACCCGGGCCCTGTTCGACCAGAACCCGGAGACCCTCAACAACCTGCGCCTGTGGGACTACCGTCCCCTGTTGGTGACCTTCGGCCAGCAGCAGATCCTGCGCCAGTACTACAACTTCCTGGACGTCGACATCGACCGATACGTCATCGATGACCAGCAGCGCCAGCTGATGCTGTCCGGCCGCGAGATCGAGATCGACCGATTGGCGGATGCGGCCCGCACCTGGACCAATGAGCGGTTGGTGTTCACCCACGGATACGGCCTGACGGCGGTGGCATCCAATGCCATCACCCCGGAGGGCCAGCCCGACTACCTCATCAGCGGGATCAACCGGGAGCCGGACCTGCCAGTGGGCGAGCCGCGGCTCTACTTCGGCGAGGCGACCGACGACTACGTGGTGGTCCGGACCCGCACCGCGGAGTTCGACTTCCCGCTGGGTGACGAGGGGGGCGAGACGACCTCGTGGGCCGGCCAGACCGGGGTGCGGGTCGACAACGTCCTGTCTCGCCTCCTGTTCGCCATTCGATTCGGCGACCTGAACCTGCTCATCAGCGACCAGCTCACGGACGACTCGGTCGTCCTTTTCCGGCGGGCCATCTGGCAGCGGGTCCCGGAGCTCGCCCCGTTCCTGCACTACGACGCCGATCCGTACCTGGTCAGCGCCGACGACCGGCTGGCGTGGATCTGGGACGCGTACACGACCTCGGACCGCTACCCGAACGCGCAGCCGCTGCCGCCGGAGACCGCGTTCGGTGGTGCGAACTACGTCCGCAATGCGGTCAAGGTGGTGATCGACGCCTACACCGGCGAGATGCGCTTCTTCGTGGCCGATGCGGACGATCCGATCGTTGCCGCGTGGGGCCGGATCTTCCCCGGCCTGTTCGAGCCACTGGCGGACATGCCCGAGGCGCTGGTCCCTCACCTGCGCTACCCGGAGGACCTGTTCACCGCCCAGAACACGGCGTACCTGCTCTACCACATCGCGCCGACCGCCGCCGGGGCCGGGACCTTCTACAACCAGGAGGACCGCTGGTCGTTCCCGACCCAGCAGATCGATGTCGCTGGTGAGGGTCGGGAGGTGGAGCCCTACTACGTGATCATGAAGGTCCCCGGCGAGGACGCCGGTGAGTTCGTCCTCATCCAGCCCCTGGTGGCCGCCAGCCGGCCGAACATGATCTCCTGGGTCGCAGCGCGCATGGACCCCGGGGTCTACGGCGAGCGGATCGAGTTCCGGTTCCCGGTCGACACCACCACCCAGGGACCGGCCCAGATCCAGGCCCGGATCAACCAGGACTCGCGCATCAGCGCCCAGTTCACGCTCTGGAGCCAGGCCGGGTCGGAGGTCGTGCGGGGCGACCTGCTGGTGCTGCCGATGGGGGACTCGGTCCTGTACGTCGAGCCGATCTACCTGCGTTCCACGCAGTCCAGCTTCCCCGAGTTCAAGCGCGTGATCCTGACCGATCAGACCCGGATCGCCTTCGCCGAGACGATCGACGAGGCGCTGCGCCAGCTGCTGGGGGAGTCCGAGATCCCGGAGCCGGGCGGCGACGGTGACGGGGGTGGGGGTGGCGTGCTGCCCGATGACGTGGCACAGCTCATCGCCCTGGCCCAGGAGCTGTACGACGACGCGCAAGCTGCGCTGGAGCGGGGAGACCTGGGCGCCTACCAGGACGCGGTGGACGAGTTGGGACGGGTCCTGGACCGCATCGCCGAGCTGACCGGATCGCCACCGCCGTCACCCGCCCCCTGAGTTCGGCCTTGGTGCGCGACTGGCTGGGCGAAGGGCTGGCCGCCGCCCGGATCGCCGCCGACCGACCCGAGCTGTGGATCCCCGGTGCGATCGTGTCGTTCGCCTCCGCGGGCTGGGTCGTGTTCCTGGCGGTCGTCGCCTCGCCGGCCGACGAGAACGACGTCCTGTTTCTCGGGATCCGGCTGGCGGCCAGCCCGTGGTGGCCGTGGAACCTGGTCGCCCTGGTGGCGGCGGTGCTGTCCGGAATGGGGACGATGCTGCTGGCCGTCGCGTTTGGTGAGGTGGCGCTCCAGATGGGCCTTTCGGAGGATCGGCGCGAGATCCCGACCATCCCGCGCGCCATGGCTGCCCTCGCACTGCCCGGGGGCGCGGTCCTGATCGTCGCCGCAGCCCTGGTCTGGGCTTCGGTGCCGGCCTTCACCGATGCGCTGATCCATTCCGATCAGGCCGCCCCATACCTGGTCCGGCTGGCCGTTTCCGCGTTCCCGGCGCTGCTCGCCCTCGTCGTGGCGGCCGTCGTGGCCCAGGCCGTTGGGGCCGTGGCGTTGCGACGGCCGTGGAACGCCGCGCTGTCGACGCTCCGACGCCGAGGCGGGCGCCTGGTCGCCCAGGCAGCGGTGACCATGGCCCTGTTCGTCGCTGCTCAGTCGGTGACCGTGATGGTCCTCGCGGCGCTGTGGCGGCCCCTGTCCGGACGCCTGGCGTCGGGCGGTGTGGCGGAGCCGGCGACCCCTATCCTCCTGCTAGGCTTCGTGTGGATCTGGCTCGTGCTGGTGATCCTGGCCGGCGTCATCCAGGCCTGGATCGCCGCCTGGTGGAACCGGGAGCTGGAGCGCGAATAGAACGTTGAGCACACCGCGATGACACCCCATCTGCCGCCTGAGCTCCAGGCCGAGCTCGCCCTGCGCCTGGCCCTGAGCCTGGGCCTGGGTGCTGTCATTGGATTCGAGCGGGAGTACCACCGCCGGGCGGCCGGCTTTCGAACGCACAGCCTGGTCGCCCTGGGTGCGGCGCTGTTCACCGTGGTGGGCGCCTACGGATTCGAGGAGGGGGACCCCACCCGAATTGCGGCCCAGATCGTGACCGGCATCGGTTTTATCGGGGCAGGAACCATCCTCCAGTACCGCGGGAGCGTGCGCGGCCTCACCACGGCGGCTTCGCTGTGGGCCGTGGCCGCGGTGGGGATGGCGGCCGGCGCCGGCCTGTACGTCCTGGCGCTTGTCGGCTCGCTCCTCGTCCTCGTGGCCCTGTGGCTCATGGATCGGCTGGCGGAACGGGCCCGCGAAGCCGGGCTCCTGCCTCCGGAAGACGACAAGATGCCTGCGCCGCGACCCAAAGACGATCGGTGACCGACGCTTCCGTGTGCCGGCGCTGCGGCACGGCCAACCGTCCCGGCATCTCCTTCTGCGCGAACTGCGGCCAGCGGCTGGTCGCCGCCGAGGACGCCACCATGAGTCGGCCCGGCTCCGTCGCCGAATCGGCGCCCTGCCCGCGCTGCGGTGCGATCAATCGAGCCGGCTCTGCGTTCTGCTCGGAGTGCGGATTCAACATTCGGCTGGCGGTGACCCCCGCGGCGGGTTCTTTCGCCAGCCCGGCCGACGCGGCGCTCCACGAGGGCAGACCGGCGCCACTCCCCGAGGCAGCGGCGCCAAGCACGGACCGACCGGTGCGCGCTTGGCTGGGGCCCATGGTCATGACCATCGCCGCGGTCGGGCTGGGGACGGCCTGGTTCCTGCCCTTCTCCCAGGTCGAGGGCTCGCTGGCCGATCAGGCCCTCGGCCCCTCGGGCTACGGCCTGGCCTTCTGGACGGCCTATCCCGCCGATGCGGGACTGCTCCAGTCCACCTATTTCGGCGTGGCCGCTCCGCTGCCGATCCTGGTGGGGATGCTCCTGGTGCTGGCCGGGGTGGGCATCCTGCGCGGGTCGCCGGGCCGGCCGCAGCGGATCGGCCTGTGGATCGTCCTGGTGTGGTGCGCGGTGCTCGCCATCCTGTTCGTGGTGGTCGAGATCGGATCGGGCCTCGGGGACGACCTCATCGACCTCCTGCGCGGGCTGTCGCCGGCGGGGCTGATCGGGTTCCTGTCGGGGATCATCGGCGCCATCGGGTCCGTGACCCGCTTGGCCGGAGGCTGAAGGGGGTCTGGCTAGCCCGCCTGCTCGGCAGGCCGGAGCGGGGATTCGAGACCGGGAGCTTCTCCGGCCGTCTCCGGAGGGCTTGGCACAGGACGTCTGCGTCGCGCGTCCGAGTCGGCGGCGGCCGCCTCGGCAGGCGGGGCTGGGTGTGCAGAGGAGGCTGCGCCGGCGTTGAGCAGGGCGGCGGCTCGCGGGTCGATCACCTCCAACCCGCCGTGCGCATACGCATGGAGGCGCTGAACCTCCTCCTGGCCGTCGGACGGGACCTCGTCGCCGAAGACCGCCGAGAAGACCTCGACCACGGTCGGATCGAACTGGGTGGAAGCGTGGCGCCGCAGCTCGGCCAGGGCCTGGGCATGGGAGAGCGCGGCCTTGTAGGGACGCTCGTGAACCATGGCGTGGTAGGCGTCCGCCACGGCCACGATCCGCGCCCCGAGCGGGATCTCCTCCCCGCGCAGGCCGTGGGGATATCCCGTCCCGTCGTAGCGCTCGTGGTGGTGGAGGACGATGGGGACGGCGTCTCGCATGCTGGTCGCCTGCTCGAGGATGACCTGACCGATGCGGGGGTGCTCGCCGACCACCTGCCACTCGAGCTCGGTCAGCGAGGAAGGCTTGTCCAGGATGGCGTCGGGGAGAGCCAGCTTGCCCAGGTCGTGGAGCAGGGCCGCGATCCGGATTCGCTCCATCTCGATCCGTGACAGGCCCATGTGGAGCGCCACCCCGATCGACAGGGCGGCGATCATGTCGGACGGCCGTCCCCGATGATTCGGCTGAGGAGCCAGGACCGATGCCAGCGCCTGCGCGGCGCTGGCGCCGGCCCAGCGCCCGATGGCCGCCGCCGCATCGCGCCGCTCTGAGGTGATCGCGGCGCGTGGGATCTGCGTGTCGTCGGTGACGTCGCCGGCGAGATAGCTCCGGTTGCGGCCCTCGGACTTGGCGACGTACATCGCGGCGTCCGCCGCATCGACGATGCGGTCGACAAGCAGGTCGGAGCCGTGGCCACCGGCCACGCCGATGCTGATCGTCGCATCCACCAGGATGCCCACCCCCACGTTGAGAGGACGCCGCATGACCATCTCTCGCAGCTCCTCGACCAGGACGAGCGCGTCGGCGGGCGCGGTCTCGGGGAGGATCAGCATGAACTCCTCCCCGCCATACCGACCGAAGATGTCGCTGGCCCGGATGCTGCGTGTGATGAGCCCGGCCAGCTGGCGCAGGACCGCGTCGCCCACTCGGTGGCCGTAGGTGTCGTTGATCGCCTTGAATCGGTCAATGTCCATGAATGCCACTGACAGCGGCTTCGAATGACGTGTCGCGCGCTCGACCTCGGCGGTCAGCTGCAGGATCAGCGATTCGCGGTTCGGGACGCCGGTCAGCCGGTCGCGCGTGGCCTGCGCCTCGGCCAGGGCAAAGCTGCCGGCGGCGCGGTTGAATGCCCGCGCCAGGCGACGCTCGTCGGGCACGCCCGACTCCTTGAGCTGCACCGGCTGCCCCTCATCGACGGTTCTTTCCAGGTCCCGTGCCAGGCGCCGGAGACGGAGCCCGAAGTAGGCCCAGGTCGCCAGGGCCATGGCCGTGGCGCCCACGCCGATGGCCAGCCCCACCAGCCCGATCGTGAATCCCCTGGTCTCGGGCGGCTGGTGCACCAGCATCGCTCCCAGGAGTGTCAGGCAAACGGCGGCCAGCGCGGGGTACAGGAAGCCGATGAGCCTCAGAAGCCCGAGCAAGCGATCCTCCGGATGGTGGGGACGAGCGCAGCATCGGGCCAGCCCGCCGAAAGGGCCATGGCCTGATCGTCAGGTGCGAACTTGCGAGCCGTGACCGATTGCTTCCGCGGGGGCCGTTGTGGGGTCCGGTGGAGTACTCACCCCGGACCAATGGCGGGGGCCAGAGGTCGTCTGGGGTCGCCGAACGGTCATCTGCTAGGATGACGCGCGCGTTTGGCGTGCCATGGAGGCGCGCTCGCCCCGCGTCCCCCCACAGAGAGGCATCGGCGAATGGAAGGTCTGCCGGATCCCGGCCAGATCTGGAGCGACTTCACCAGCAATCCCGTCGTCCAGCTGGCAGCCACCCTCATCGTCATCTATGTCGTGCTGCTGTGGCTGGGTACCGCCTACTGGGCCTTCCGCGACATGCAGGCCCGGACCGAGAATCCGATCCTGCCTTACTTCGCCTCGGCCCTGATCATCTTCTTCACTCCGCTCGTATTCCTGTTCGCGTGGCTGATGTACATCATCATTCGGCCCCGCGAGACCATGGCGGAGGTCTATGAGCGCTCGCTGGCGGAGGAGTCGTTGCTGGCGGAGATGGAGAAGCATCGCAGCTGCCCCACCTGCCGGGCGCGGGTCGACGAGGACTGGATCGTATGCCCCAACTGTCGGACCCGCCTGCACCGGATCTGCCCGGCCTGCCAGCGCCTGACCGAGCCCGCCTGGTCGATCTGCGCCTTCTGCGGCACCGAGCTCCCGAGCCGGGCCCGCCCGGCCCCCGCCCCGGCGCGCATCGCGGCCACCGCCGCGAGCGAGCGCGCCCCCGAGTACGGGCCTGAGACGGGCGCCGTCCCGCAGCCGGCAACCAACCGCTGACCGAACCGGCCGACCAGGGGGGCAACGGTCCTCAGCCGGCACCAGATCCCCTCCTCGCGGATCCTCCCAGGCCGTCCCCGCCACAGTCGCTCCTCCCGGAGCCGCTGCCCCCCGCGCCGCTGCCCGCCGCGCCGCTGCCCCCCGCGCCGCTCCCCCCTGCCTGGCCAGCATGGGTCATCGCCGGTCTGGGCCTCATCGTCGTGCTGGCCGGGGCGGCGTGGCTCTTCTACGCGACGGCCCTTTCGGGATCCGCGGAGGGCTGGCTCCTGCCCGCGGGGCTGACCGCGGCCGGCGCGGCCGGACTGCTGGGAGGACTGGGCTGGCTCGGCTGGCGCGGGATTCTCGCCCGACGCCACCTCCCGCTTCAGCGGTACCGAGGACCGAGCGTCATCCTCCTGTTCTTTGGCGCCATCGCGCTGTCCAACCTGCTGTCCCTGGTCCCGCTCCTGGCCGCCGCCGCCTCGGGGCAGGACATCACCAGTCCGGGTCCGGTGGCGACCACCGCGCTCCTGCTCCTCAGCCCCCTCGCGTTCCTGGTCGTGGTTGGCCTGTTCGTGCTACGGCCGCGAGCGCTGGCCGGCGCGCGACTGGGGGACGGACCGCTGACCGGCCGGAACGTGGCCCGGGGCCTGGCCCTGGGCGCCGCTGCCTGGGTGCTGGCCGCTCTCCTGACCGCCGTTCTCAGCTGGCTGTGGACCCAGGCGACAGGAGAGGAGCCGGCCGAGAGTCAGCTGGTGGCGACCCTGGCGTCCACGCTGCCGCCCCTGGTCGCCATCGCCCTGATCGGGATCCTGACGCCGGTGGCCGAGGAGCTCTTCTTCCGGTGGGTCGCCGTCAATGCCTGGGAGCGGGAGCATGGGACGCGCCCGGCCGTCCTGGGCTCGGCGGTGATGTTCGCGATCGCGCACGTCTCGGGTGGGACGCTGTTGGTCCTGCCTCCCATCTTCGTGCTGGGCCTGCTCCTGGCGGTGGCCTACGTCGCCACGCGGAGCCTGCCTCTCGTGATCGCCACCCACGTCACGTTCAATTGCCTGTCGGTGGCTGTCCTCTTTGTGGCGGGAGTCTGAGGACCCGATGGAAATCGGCCGATAAGTCCCGAGACGGGGCCATCGGCGAAGGTCTGGGGCATGACGACCGGCCCTGCGGACGATGAGCTGCTGGCTCTCGTGCTGGGCGGGGCGCATGCACTAGCCACGGCTCGCAGCCTGCTCGACCGCCACGGGCTTGACCGGCTGCCGCACATGCTCGCCGCCGAGCTGTCGTCGGAGCCGGGCTTGGGCCCGCGCCGCGCGGCGTCCGTGGCCGCCGCGTTCGAGCTTGGTCGGCGGGCCGCCGCGCGCTGGCCGGCGCGTGGCTGGCAGGTGCGCACCCCGGCGGACGTGGCCGAGCGCCTGCTCCCCGAGATGGGTCATCTCGATCGCGAGGAGCTGCTGGTCTGCCTGCTGAACACGCGCAACGTCGTGCTGGGTCGGGCCACCGTCTACGTCGGGAACCTGGCCGGGTCCCCGGTCCGGATCGGCGAGGTGTACCGGGAGGCCATCCGCCGCCAGGCAGCGGCCGTGATCGTCGCCCACAACCATCCGTCGGGGGACCCGTCGCCCTCCGGAGACGACCTGCGGATCACGGCCGACCTCGCGGATGCGGGCCGGCTGCTGGACATCGAGCTGCTCGACCACCTGGTCATTGGGCACGACCGCTGGGTCAGCCTGCGGGCTGCCGGCGCGCTGTGACGCGCGCCGCCATCGGTCAGCTCAGGGGACGACCACGTGGTACAGGCCGCCGCCCGCGAAGTCGACGAGGTACATCTCACCCGCCTCGTCCTCGCCGAATGAGCTGATCTGCAATCCGCTCTCGAGGACGAGCTTGGGGGTGACGGTTCCCTCGTCCACCTGGAGGGTGAACACGAGCCCGCTGCACCAGTCGCCAAAGACGTAGATCCCGTTCAACGCCGGCTGGTCCTGACCGCGGTAGACGTAGCCGCCGATCACCGAGCAGCCCTGGTCATGCCCGTACTCGGCGATGGGCTGGACGTAGCCGGCCACCGTGCAGCTGGTGGCCAGGCAGTGGCGCCCCTCCATGACCGACCAGCCATAGTTCAGCCCACCCCCGGCATCCGCGGGCTGGCGGTCGATCTCCTCCCAGCTCTCGCCCCCCACGTCGCCGATGTACAGGTCCCACCACTCTCGATCGAAGCTGATGCGCCATGGGTTTCGCATGCCGATGGCCCAGATCTCGGGGGCCCCGCCGCCGGCCGCGAACGGGTTTCCAGGGGGGATGGCATACGGGCGGCCCGCCGCGGGTGGCGCATCCACGTCGATGCGCAGGATCTTGCCCAGCAGGCTGTTGAGGTTCTGAGCGTTGCCGAACTGGTCGTTCTGCCCTCCGCCGTCACCCAGCCCGATGTACAGGTTGCCGTCGGGTCCGAAGGCCAGCCCTCCGCCGTTGTGATTGGGCGCGGGATCGGGGATGGCGATCAGGGTGCGCTCGCTGGCAGGATCCGCGGCGTTCGAGGAGCTCGAGACGTGGAACTCGGCAATGACGTTCGCCCCATCCGGCTGCCGCGTGTAGTTGACGAAGAAGCGGCCCGTCGTTCCGTACAGGGGGTGGAAGGCGAGCCCCAGCAGGCCCTGTTCCAGGCCACTGGTCACGACCCGGCTGTTGATGTCGAGGAAGGGCTGCGCCTCGACCGACCCGTCCGCGTTCACGATCCGAATCCGGCCGCCGCGCTCCACCACGAACAGGCGGTCCGACCCATCCCCGGCGTGCGTGACGGCGGTTGGATCGACGAACCCTCCCGCGATCCGTTCGAGGGCGAGCGCATCGGGCCCGCTGGGGAGGGGTGGGAGGGTGGCTTCGGGTGGCGAATCGACGGGTGGGCTGGCCGATGCGCCGCCCGACGCGGCCGAAGGCGAGGCGGTCGGCGAAGGGCTGACGCACCCCGCCATCGTCAGGGCCACCCCGACGACCAGGGCCAGCCGAACTGCGGGCGAACGGCCCAGGCGCGGATGAGTCATCGGTCGAACAGCCTACCCGCTCGGATGGGGTAGGGTTCGATCGCCTCATGACGACCACCCGCTCCAGCCTCCGCCGCCTGGCTCCCGCGGCCGAGCCAGGACCTGAGGCCGTCGGCACCGCCCGAACCATCGTCATCGAGCGGGTCGCGCCGGAGCTGGATAGCGGCCGTTACCCCGCCAAGCGCGTGGTCGGTGACTGGTTCACGGTCAGCGCCGATGTCATCGCTGACGGGCATCCTGTTCTGGGCGGCGCACTCCTGATCCGGGCTGATGACGAGACGGAGTGGCGCGAAGTCCCGCTGGTACCCGGCCGCCACGATCGCTGGAGCGCGCGCATTCGGCTCACGCGAAACATCTGGCATTGGTACACGCTCGAGGCCTGGCGCGATGACGTCGCCAGCTGGAGTGACCGCCTTGTGCGCAAGGCGAGGGCTCGCATTGGGATCGAGACCGAGCTGGCCGAAGCCCAGCGACTGCTGCTGCGGACGGCCAGGCGAGCGGCCGCGGCCGGAGCCGCGGCCGACGCCAGCATCCTCCGTCAGGCGCGGTCCCGCCTGGCCGCCGCTCCGGACGCTCGCGCCGCGGCCCGGATCGCCCGCGAGCGAACTCTGCTGGCGGCCGGCGGCCGCCACCCAGACCGGTCGACGGCCACCCGATACGACCGGGAGCTGGCGCTTGTGGTCGATCGCCCGGCTGCCGTAACCGGCGCGTGGTACGAGCTATTCCCGCGTTCCCAAGGCCGCGCGTCAGGCCAGGCCACCACCCTGGTAGACGCCGAGTGGCGGCTTCCCGAGCTGGCTCAGCTCGGCTTCGACGTCGTCTACCTGCCACCCATCCATCCCATCGGGACCACCAACCGCAAGGGCAGGAACAACGCGGTCCAGGCGCAGCCCGGCGATGTCGGCAGCCCGTGGGCAGTTGGCTCCGCCGACGGCGGGCACGAAGCGGTTGCGCCGGAGCTGGGTGGGCTGAAGGCATTCCTCCACTTCCGGCGCGCGGCGGAGCGCCAGGGCCTGGAGGTCGCCCTGGACCTGGCCGTTCAGGCATCCCCCGATCACCCGTGGGTTCGCGAGCACCCGGAGTGGTTTCGTCGCGCGCCGGACGGGACCATCCGCCATGCGGAGAACCCGCCCAAGCTCTACCAGGACATCTTCCCGTTCGACTTTCACACCCCCGACCCGGATGCCCGCGCCGCGCTGTGGGACGCCTGGCGCCGGATCATCCTGATCTGGGTCGAGCGCGGGGTGCGGATGTTCCGGGTCGACAATCCGCACACCAAGCCGGTGGCCTTCTGGGCGTGGCTCATCCGTTCGGTGCAGTCGCAGCATCCGGACGTCATCTTCCTGTCCGAGGCGTTCACGTCCCATAAGCCCATGCGCCTGCTATCGAAGGCCGGCTTCACCCAGTCGTACACCTATTTCACCTATCGGCCAGATCGCAACGGGCTGCGCGACTATCTGACCGAGCTGACGCTGTCCGAGATGCGCCAGTACTTCCGCGGCAACTTTTTCACCAACACCCCCGACATCAACCCTCACTACCTGGCCCGCGGCAGAGCCGTCTTCGTGAGCCGTTTCGTCCTGGCCGCGACCATGTCGGGTGTGTACGGGATCTACTCCGGGTTCGAGCTGCTCGAACACCGGCGGGTCAGGCGCACCGATGAATACAAGGACAGCGAGAAATACGAGATCAAGGTCCGGGACTGGGACGCGCCGGGCAACCTGAAGCCGCTCATCGCGGCCATCAACCGACTGCGCCACGAGTGGCCCGCCCTGCAGCGGACCGAGACCCTGCGCTTCGAGAACATGAGCGGCGAGCGCACGATCTTCTATCGAAAAGCACTCCCGGTGGGTCGGATCGACCTGCTGAGCGAGGAGCCCAAGCGCTGGCGGCAACCGATCTGGGTGGCCGTCAACGTCACGCCCACCCGGTCCGAGGAGGCCATTCTGCGCCCCAACCTGAAGGCGGTGGGGATCGACCCCAAACGGCCGTATCGATACACCGAGCTGCTGACCGGGGTCAGCCGGCTGCGTCGGGGACGCGAGATCAGCGCGGTCCTGGGCCCGGCCCGCCCGTTCGTGATCTTCACCCTGACGCAGGACAAAGCCGGGCGTGTCCCCAGGGCCGCGCGGGCTGGCTGACCCGTGGGCATCTTCGATGGCGTCCTGGGAATCTTCAGCCACGACCTGGGGATCGACCTGGGCACCGCGAACACGTTGGTCACGGTCCGGCATCGGGGCATCGTCATCAGCGAGCCGTCGGTGGTGGCCATGGAAACGCGTTCGAAGCGGGTGCTCGCCATCGGGGCCGAGGCCAAGCGCATGGTCGGGCGCACCCCGGCCAACATCGTCGCCATCCGCCCGCTTCGGGACGGCGTCATCAGCGACTTCGACGTGACCGAGCAGATGATCCGGTACTTCATCGAGAAGGTGCACGATCGCTACTTCCGGATCCCGCGGCCCCGTGTCCTGGTGGGGATTCCGTCGGGCGTCACCGAGGTGGAGAAGCGCGCCGTCCGGGACGCGACCCTGAACGCGCACGCGCGCTGGGCACGCTTGATCGAGGAACCGATGGCCGCCGCCATCGGCGCCGGCCTGCCCGTCAGCGAGCCATCCGGCTCGCTCATCGTCGACATCGGTGGCGGGACCACCGAGGTGGCGGTCATCTCCCTGGGCGGGATCGTGGTGAGCCGATCCATCCGCATCGGCGGCGACGAGATGGACCAGGACATCGTCAACTTCGCTCGGCGCGAGTACAACCTGCTGATGGGGGAGCGAACCGCGGAGGAGATCAAGATCGCGGCCGGCTCGGCCTATCCCGACACGAACCCACGAACCGTCACCTTCCGCGGGCGCGACCTGCTGACCGGCCTGCCCCGCAGCATCGAGGTGGGGAGCGACCAGATCCGCGAGGCCCTCGAGCCGTCCGTGGCGGCCATCATCCAGGCCATCAAGGACACCATCGAGGAGACGCCGCCCGAGCTGGTTGCCGACATCATGGACCAGGGCATCGTGCTGGCCGGCGGGGGCGCGCTCCTGGCCGGGCTGGATCGTCGCGTGGCGGAGTCGACCCAGATGCCGGTCCACGTCGCGGACGATCCGCTGACATGCGTGGTCCGCGGCACGGGTCGCGTCCTCGAGGAGCTCGACACGTTGGAACGGGTGCTGGTCAGCGAGCAGTACACCCGAGCCCCTCGATAGGGTCGACCGGTGCGCCGCGTGCCCGGCCTGCCTGGGCTGTCCCGGCTGTCAGGCTCCAGTCCGTATCGGCGCAGCCGGGGAAGGCAGTGGTGGGCGGTGCTCGCGGTGGTATCGCTGGCCCTGATCGTCGTGTCGGGGACCGAGGCGGTGCGATCGATTCAGCGCGCAACGACCCAACTCTTGAGCCCCGTCCACGGAACGCTGACCGGGATCGGCTCCGCCGCGGCCGACCTGGTGGAGACGATCGCAGAGATCGATCGGCTGCGGACCGAGAATGACGAGCTGCGCAGCGCCCTCGCCGGCGCGGAGCAGCGCATCGCCGAGCTCCAGGAAGCCGCGCGAGACAACGCACGCCTACGCGCCCTCCTGGGCCTGCCGCCGGTGCTCGGGTGGGAGCTCCTTCCGGCCCGGGTGACGAGCGCGGGCACCAGCGTGCTCAGCTGGGAGGTGGGCGTCAACGTGGGTCGAAACGACGGCGTCCGGGTGGGGATGGCGGTGGTGGGCGACGCGGAGGGGGGCGGCGGGCTGGCCGGAGTCGTCGTCGAGGCCAGCCCGGACAGTGCGGTGGTCCGGCTCGTCGTCGACCCCCGCGCCCGGGTGGTGGCTCGGGACCAGCGGACCGAGGCCCTGGGCCTGGTGCAGGGGCAGCCGGGTGGCCAGCTGATCATGACCCAGGTCACGCTCACCGACGAGGTTGCGGTGGGCGACACGATCGTGACCGCGGGCCTGGAGCTGGCGGGCGTCGCCGCCAGTCCGTACCCCCGCGGCCTGCTGCTGGGAACGGTCACCGCGCTCGAGGCCGACGCGAACGGCCTGACCCAGACCGCGTTCGTCCGCCCGGCCATTGATCCGCGGACCGTGGAATGGCTGATGGTCGTCCTCTCCACCACGATCGACTGAGCCCGGCCGGGTTCGGCGTCGGGCCTGAGCCGCCCCCGAGCCGGGCCCACGCCGGGGCGTTGCCGGCGCGCACATGGGCCCAAGGTCCCGCGCTCCACGAACCATCGCCCCATGGGTTCGACCGCCGGCCGCCCGTAGGGTCGGAGCTGGACTTATCAGCTCTCGCGGGAGACCTCGTTGCTCGACCTTACGATGCCGAATCCGGCACGGCTCGCCCTTTCCTTCGGTCTGGCCCTGGCCATGGCCGTTTCGGCTGCCCTGGTGCCCCATTCGGTGCGGGCGGGAGCCGTTGGTCAGAAGGTGGTCGTCATCGTGGGCCCGGTCGGCGGCGGCTCGATCCAGGACAACTACCTCAACCGCGGTGAGCAGATCGCCCAGACCGCGGAGAACCTGGGCGCGACAGCGGTCCGCGTGTTCTCCCCGAACGCCACCTGGACGAACGTGATGGCCGCCGTCAACGGCGCCAACATCATCGTCTACATCGGCCACGGCAGCGGCTTTCCGAACCCATACGGGCCGAACCTGCTGGCGGACCGGACCAACGGCTGGGGCCTGAACCGGATCGCCGGGGCCGACGCGGCCGACCCCACCGGTCACGGCCATAACCTCTCGACCCAGATGGTCTACTGCGGCGAGGCCGCCCTCGAGGGCAAGCCGCTGACGTCCTACAACTCGGCGTACTGCTCGGGTGGGCCTATCAGGCCCGCGCCGGGCTTCGCGATGGTGTACTCCAACGCGTGTTACGCGCCCGGGGCCGGCGAGACGGAGGAAACGACACCCAGCAGCGAGGCGACCGCCCTGGCTCGGGTGGGGTACTTCTCGCGGCCGATCCTGGCCCTGGGGGGCACCTACTTCGCCAGCGACGTCGGCTCCACGTCGGTGGTGCGGGAGATCCTCGAAAACCCGAACCGGAGCTTCGGCGAGATCTTCGCCATGGCCAACGGCTACTCGGCGACCGCTCTGCGGATGTTTCCGCACCCGCAGGTCGCCGGCAAGGAAGCCTGGATCCAGAAGACCCAGGGCCCCGGCGGCCTGTGGAGCTACTGGTATGCCTTCGCGGGCAATCCCAACCAGATGCCCCAGGCCGGGCCTCCGAACACGAACTTCAGCGCTTCGCCGACGGCCGGCCTCGAGCAGCTGACCGTGTCATTCACCAACAAGACCGCCACCTATGGCCCGACCACCTACGCGTGGGACTTCGATTCCAACGGATCGGTCGACTCGACTCAGGAGCACCCGCAGTGGGTGTACCCGACGGCCGGCACCTACACGGTGACGATGTCGGCCACGAGCAGCCTGGGTACCGATACGGAGACGAAGGCGAGCCACATCACGGTTCGGGCGCCCGTGCCGGGCAGGTATGTCCCGCTGGCTCCCGCGCGTCTTCTTGACTCCCGATTCGGCAACGGACTCTCCGGACCGTTCACCGGCTTCGCCCCGCGCACGTTCCAGATCGCCGGCCGCGGCGGGGTCCCTTCCAACGCCGTGGCGGTAACCGGCAACCTGACCGTGACTAACCAGGCCGGCGCCGGCTACGTCTACGTCGGCCCCGACCCGGTCCAGGTTCCGACCAGCTCGACCCTGAACTTCCCCGCCGGCGACACTCGGGCCAACGGAGTGACCGTGGCCCTGGGACAGACCGGGAGCCTGTCCGCGACACTCGGCCCGTCGGGCGGCAGCGCCGACCTGATCTTCGACGTGACCGGCTACTTCGTGCCCACCGGCGGGGCCACCTACTTCGCCGTGGCGCCGGCTCGCCTGCTTGACACACGCGCCGGCAACGGCCTGAGCGGGCCGTTCACCGCCCACACCCCGCGGACCTTCCAGGTCAGCGGCCGGGGCGGGGTGCCGGCCAACGCGGTGGCGGTCACCGGCAACCTGACGGTCACCGGCCAGAGCGGCGCCGGATTCGTGTACCTGGGTCCCGACCCGGTGGCCAACCCGTCGAGCTCGACCCTGAACTTCCCGGCCGCCGACACCCGGGCCAACGGGGTCACTGTCGCGCTGGGCGCGGGTGGAACGCTGTCGGCGACATTCGGCTATTCCGGCGCGACTGAGCTGATCTTCGACGTGACCGGCTACTTCGTGAACGACGGGTCGGGGGCGACCTTCGTGCCCCTGTCGCCGTTCCGCCTGCTCGACACGCGGTTCGGCAACGGGCTGAGCGGGCCGTTCAGCGCCCAGAGCCCGCGGACGTTCCAGGTCCACGGCCGAGGCGGGGTCCCGGCCAGCGCCGTCGCGGTTACCGGCAACCTGACCGTCACGGGCCAGACGGCCTCTGGCTACGCGTATCTCGGGCCGGATCCCCTGGCCAATCCGCCAAGCTCGACCCTGAATTTCCCGTGGGGCGACACGCGGGCCAACGGCCTGACGGTGGCCCTCGGCGCGGGTGGGGTCCTGAGCGGGACGTACGGCTACGCGGGGAGCACGGCCCTCATCTTCGACGTGACCGGGTATTTCAGGCCCTGACGACCACGCCCTGACCGCGCGATGACCACGCCCTGACCGAAGGGGAATCTCGCTCCGGGCCGGTTGAACCCTGGCAGCCGATCGGCCCGGGAGGTTCGTACCATGGGCTTGCGGCCCTCACGTCGGTACGGTGCAGACCGCTGGAGTCCGGTGCGGTCGCCCCGGCTACCCGGCAGCTGACGAGGTCAATCGCCCGACGTGCGTCGATTCCCCGCACCGAATTCAGTTGCGTTCACGGTCCTGCTGGCCGTGGCCACGGCGCTCGGCGCACCCCCGCCGGTCAGCGCCGTGGACCCTCCCGCCGGAGGCGTCCCCTGGCCGGTCCCCCCGACAGTGGCAGACGGACCCGTCACGCTGCCCAACGGGAAGGTGCTCCCCGTCGCGCCCCAGGGGCTCGGCCAACAGCAGTCGGTGCAGGCCGAGATGGAGGCACAGCACGCCCAGGAGGTCTTTGACTTCTTGCCGGGCGTGACGCCCGCACCGATGGCAGCGGCCGCCCCCGCATCGCTCGCCCGCGTATCGACCACCGGGAATCCGGCTAGCGCATCGCTGCTGGGACTGGCCGGCCCCAATGCCGCTCCCCGCGCCATCCCCAACCAGGGCCCCGCCGCCATCTACGCCGCCAGCCTGCCGAACGGGCTGCGCAAGGAGGTCCTCGGCTTCCTGCCGTACTGGATGCTCTCCGCCGATGAGCTGCAGTGGATGCGGTACGACCTGGTCACGACCATCGCCTACTTTGGCGTCGCCGCTCAGTCCGATGGCACCCTGGCCACCTACTCGACCGGGTGGTCCGGCTGGAACAGCTCCGCCATGACGGGCGTCATCAACGCCGCTCATGCGCGCGGGGTCCGGGTCGTCCTCACCGTGACCATGATGGCCTGGGATGGGGGAGCCCAGCAGGCTGCCCTGCTAGGCAGCGGATCGGCCCGGGCGCAGCTCGTCAACGCGATCGTGGCCGCCGTTCGCGACCGAAACGCCGACGGCGTCAACCTCGACTTCGAGCCGGTTGGGGTGCCCCAACGCGACCAGTTCACTTCATTCGTGCGCCAGGTCAAGGCGGCTCTCGTGGCGGCCGGTATCGGCTCCTACCTGACCGTGTGCACCATGGCCGGGGCCGGCACCTGGGCCACCGGCTACGACCTGGCCGGGCTGGTTGCCGCGGGCGCCGCCGACCAGCTGTTCGTGATGGGCTACGACTACAGTTGGTCGGGCTCGGCTCGAGCCGGCGGCGTGGCGCCCATGGACTCGCCCTACATGCTCGACGTGAACGAGTCGGTCGCGGACTACCTCGACATCGTGCCCGGTTCCAAGGTCATCTGGGGAGTGCCGTACTACGGTCGGACCTGGCTGACCCAGTCGGATGCGCTGAATGCGTCGACCGTCCCCGGGGCGTCGGGCTCGTCGCGGGCCTACTACTACGTCGGGAACGTGGTGCTTTCCAACCGCTATGGGCGGCTCTGGGACGCGGTCGGACAGGTGCCCTGGTTCCGCTATTACGACAGCACCGCCGCGTCCTGGGTCCAGGGCTACTACGACGATGCGGTGTCGCTCGCCGCGAAGTGGGACATGGTCAACCAGCAGGATCTGGCTGGCACCGGCATGTGGACGCTCCTTATGGATGGAGGCAGCTCGGACCTGTGGAACGTTCTCGCCAGCAAGTTCCTGACCCCGCTGCCCTTGCCCGTGTCCGAGACCTACGACCCGCCGCGGACCCTCTATTTCGCGGCGGGCACCTACGTTGGCCGCCAGTTCAACGCCACCGGCGCCATCACCGCCAGTCTCCCGTACACGCTGGCCAACCCCTCGAACGCGCCGACCAGCCAGCGCAGCACGATCCCCAACCAGCCCGGGAGCTGGTACCACATCACGGCCGGCGTGTGGGCCGGCTACTGGATTCAGGAGTCGGCCGGGACCGTCCTGGGCCCTCCACCAACGCCACCGCCCACGACCTTCGTGCCGCTTTCCCCGGCCCGGGTCCTGGACACCAGGATCGGGACCGGGCTGGGTGGGCCGTTCAGCCCGCATAGCCCGCGCACGTTCCAGGTTGGCGGCGTCAGCGGAGTGCCTGCCACAGCGACCGCGGTCACGGGCACGCTGACGGTTACGAACACGACCCAGCCCGGGTCGGTGTACCTCGGCCCCAACTCGCTCACGCACCCATCAAGCTCGACCCTGAACCTGCCCGCGGGCGATACCCGGGCCAGCGGTGTCACCGTGGCCCTCAGCCCGAGCGGGGCCCTGAGCGCGACGTTCAGCGCGGCAGGGGGCACTACTGACGTGGTGTTTGACGTGACTGGCTACTTTGTGCCCGATTCGAGCGGGACAACCTTCGTGCCTCTGGCTCCCGCCCGACTGCTCGATACTCGGAACGGCACCGGCCTGGCCGGGCCATTCAGTCCCCACGCCCCGCGCACGATTGCGGTCGCCGGCTCTGGTGGGGTGCCCGCCACCGCGACCGCCGTCACCGGCACCCTGACCGTCACCAACGCGAACGCGCCCGGCTATGTGTACATCGGGCCCGACCCGGTTGCGCAGCCGACCAGTTCGACTCTGAATCTGCCGGCCGGCGACACCCGCGCCACCGGGGTGACGGTGGCACTGGGCAGTGGCGGGACCCTGAGCCTGACCTTTGGCGCGGCTGCTGGCCGCGCGGATCTGGTGTTCGACGTGACCGGCTACTTCGTCCCCGGTGGAAGCGGCGCACGCTTCGTGCCACTCAACCCGGCCCGCCTCCTGGACACCCGGATCGGGAACGGATTGGCCGGCCCGTTCGGCCCCGGCACCCCGCGCACATTCGCGGCCGCCGGCCGCGGCGGGGTGCCGACCACCGCGACGGGGGTCACCGGCACGCTGACCATCACCAACTCGACCGCGGGAGGCTGGGCCTACCTCGGTCCCGCGCCCCTCGCGACCCCGTCGAGCTCCACCCTGAATGTCCCGGCCGGCGACACGCGGGCCACCGGGGTGACGGTCGCCCTCGGCACGGGCGGGACCCTGAGCGCGACCACCGGCTACGCGGGCAGCGCCGACTTGGTGTTCGACGTGACCGGCTATTTCGTGCCCTGATCCGGGCCGGCCGGGATCAAATCTGCTCTGATCGGGACTGGCGCGCCGCCAGCACCCGCTCCCACACGGTCCGCATCCCGGCGCGATAGCGCTCCACGCTGAACCGTTCCGCGCCCGCCGCCACCGCGGCGGGGTCGTAGTCCGGAACGCGCGCCAGCGCCCCCGCGTAGTCGCCGTCACGGACGAGCGTGCCCGTGACGCCATCGGTCACGATGTCGGCCAGCCCGCCGACCGCGCTGGCCACGACCCACCGCCCGGAGGCGATCGCCTCCGCCGCCACTAGCCCATACGGCTCCTCGCGCGACGGAACGAGCACCACGTCATGGCTGGCCATCAAAGCGGGCACCTGGGTGGGATCGACCTCGTCGATGCCCGGCCCAACGAGCGTGTCGGCCAGTTGGCGCGCCACGTCCACGCCCTTGTCCGCAACGTCGCCCCCCAGATACAGGACCCGCCGTTGCGCCGGTCTGGGCGTAGGGCCGAAGCGGGCGAGGTCGATGCCGGGTGGGATGATTTCGGCCCGCCCACCGAGCCGGGCGACCTGCTCCGCCGTCTCACCGGAATTCGCCAGCACCGCGTCCGCGGACGCGATCACGCGGCGCGCCAGCCAGCGGTGTAGGGCCGAACGGTGAGCCGCATCCCGGACATCGGTGCCGTGGGCGTACACGACCAACGGCAACCCGCGCAACCGAGCCCCGATCAGGGCTGCAGGGCCGGTCGCCAGCACGAAGTGCGCCTCCACGCCATCGAATCGGCCGCGCCTGGCCATCGCCTCCCAGACGAGCCGGGCGAAACGCGCCCAGCGCGGACCGTCATATCGGTGCGGGGCAACCACGGTCGCCTGCAGGCCCGGATCGGCGAGCCGATCCCGGACGAAGGCCCCGGCCGCTGGTCGATCGGCAGTCGGGTACCGGGCGGTCACGACCAGCAGGCGCATGGAGCTCGACGGTAGCACGCGTAGAATCGCGGGCAATGTCGACCATCGCCGCTCCCCGTCGGGCGGATGGGCGCCTGCCCAACCAGCTTCGTCCGGTGAAGATCGTGCCGGACTACCTGAAGTTCGCGGAAGGTTCGGCCCTGATCCGGGTGGGCGAGACGCGCGTGCTGTGCGCGGCGACCCTCGAGGACCGCGTGCCGCCATTCCTGCGCGGCAAGGGAACCGGCTGGGTGACTGCCGAGTACAGCATGCTGCCCCGGGCCGGCACCGAGCGCACCCCACGCGAGGCGAGCACCGGCAAGATCGGGGGGCGTACGCACGAGATCCAGCGCCTCATCGGCCGCTCCCTGCGCCAGGTGGTCGACCTGTCACGCCTGGGGGAGCGCAGCGTGACCCTCGACTGCGACGTCATCCAGGCCGATGGCGGGACCCGGACGGCCTCGATCACCGGCGCCTACGTGGCCCTGGCGCGAGCCCTGAATCGGTATGGCATGGGTCACCTGCTGACCGGCCAGGTGGCGGCGGTGAGCGTCGGAATGGCGGGCGGGACGCTCCTCCTGGACCTCGACTACGCCGAGGACTCGTCGGCCGGGGTGGACTTCAACGTCGTCATGCTCGACAACGGGCGCTTCGTCGAGGTGCAGGGCACAGCCGAGCAGACTCCGTTCAGCGCCGAGCAGATGACCGAGATGGTGACCCTCGCCGCGGCGGGGATCCGCCAGCTGTACGAGCTGCAACGCGAGGCCATCGCCGCCCCAGCCACCGAGTGAGTCGGCTGCTGGTCGCCACCAATAACCCGGGAAAGCTGGCCGAGTATCGGCGCCTGCTGGCGCCCCTGGACGCGGACGTGGTGAGCCCCGGCCAGATCGGCCTGGTGATGGACGTGCTCGAACCGTACGCGACCTACGCGGAGAACGCCGCCGCCAAGGCGACGGCCTTCTGCCTGGCGTCGGGCGAGATCACGCTGGCCGACGACTCCGGCATTGAGGCGGCGGCCCTCGACTGGGGGCCCGGCGTCCACTCGGCCCGGTCCGCGCCACCAGGCGGTCCCCCCGGTCCGGATCTGCTGCTCACCCGACTGGCCACTGCCACGGACCGTCGGGCGCGGATGGTGTGCTGGATCGCCCTGGCCGTGCCGGACCCGAGCCGCCGCACCGCTCCGCGAGTCGAGCTGTTCGAGGGCGTCATGGAGGGCCGGATCGCCACCCAGCGCCGGGGTGAGGGCGGCTTCGGGTATGACCCCATCTTCGAGCTCCCGGACGGGCGGACCACGGCCGAGATCCCCGAGGCCAGGAAGGATGCCCAGTCCCATCGCGGTCGGGCGGTGGCGTCCGCGTTGCCGCGCCTGCGGGAGGTCCTCTCGGCCCGCGCTAGAATGCCGGCGACAGCGGAGGACGCATGAACGAAGGCTCGTCCGTGCGCATCCACCCAACGGCCGACGTGTCCGCCGACGCGGTCATCGGCCCCGGCACCAGCATCTGGAACCAGACCCAGGTCCGCGAGCGTGCCCGGATCGGGTCGGACTGCGTGCTCGGCAAGAACGTGTACGTCGACCTGGACGTGGTCGTGGGGGATCGGGTCAAGATCCAGAACAACGCCTCGCTGTTCCACGGTGTGACCGTCGAGGACGGCGTGTTCATCGGTCCCCACGTATGCCTCACGAATGACCGATTGCCCCGCGCGGTGAACCCGGACGGATCAGCCAAGACCGATGCCGACTGGGACGTGGGCCCCATTCGAGTCCGCACCGGGGCCGCGCTCGGCGCGGCCAGCGTGGTCCTGCCGGGGGTCACCATCGGGCGCTGGGCGCTGGTCGGAGCGGGCAGCGTGGTGACCCGCGACGTTGCGGACTACGCGATGGTGCTCGGCAACCCGGCCCGTCGGATCGGGAGCGCCTGCCCCTGTGGAGAGCCCCTGCGCGACGGGCCGGACGGGACGCCGTTCAGCGGTCCGTGCCCCAGCTGCGGGCGCCAGTTCCCCCCGGTGGAGGATGCCGCGTGAAGGTCGTCTCGGTGGTGGGTGCCCGACCCCAGTTCATCAAGGCGGCGCCGGTCAGCCGCGTCCTGCGGGAAGACCATCACGAGGTCCTGGTTCACACCGGCCAGCATTACGACGACGCGATGAGCGCGGTGTTCTTCCGCGATCTCGACATGGCGCCACCGGACCGCGATCTGGAGGTCGGCAGCGGGACCCATGGCCATCAGACCGCCGAGATGCTGCGCCGCCTGGAGCCGCTCCTGACCGAGGAGGCGCCGGACGTGGTCCTGGTCTACGGGGACACGAACTCCACCCTGGCCGGCGCCCTGGTCGCCGCCAAGATGGTGGATCCCGCGGGGCGCCGGCCGTGGCTCGCCCACGTGGAGGCCGGCCTGCGCTCGTTCAACCCGGCCATGCCCGAGGAGCGCAACCGGATCGTGGCGGATCATCTGTCCGACCTGGCCCTGGCGCCCACTCCTGCGGCCATGGCCAATCTCGCGCGCGAGGGCCTGGCTGAACGCGCGGAGATGGTCGGCGACGTCATGGTGGACGCCTTTGTGGCCGCGTCCGGGCGCGCCGACGACCATTTGCCGGCCGAGGCCGAGCCCGGGCCGTACCTGCTCCTCACCCTCCACCGCCCATCCAACGTGGATGATCCCGCGCGCCTCGACGCATGGCTGACCGCGGTGGCCGGGGAGGCGGGTCGCGTCCTGTTCCCGATCCATCCGCGCACGCGGGGCGTCCTCGAGCGGGCGGGGATCGAGGCACCGTCGGGCGTCACCCTCCTCGAGCCGCAGGGCTACCTGGCGATGGTCGCCCTGGAGCGCGCCGCACGGGTCATCGCCACCGACTCGGGCGGGGTTCAGAAGGAGGCGTACCTCGCCAGCGTTCCCTGCGTCACCCTGCGCGCCGAGACTGAGTGGGTGGAAACCCTCGAGACCGGCTGGAACCGGCTGTGCCCCGAGCCCAGCGACGCTCCAGCCGCCATCCGCGCCGCCGAGGCGTTCGACCGCACGGCACCGAGGCCGGCACTCTTCGGCGACGGGCAGGCCGCGGGTCGGATCGTCGCCGCGCTGGAGCGCCTGACCTTAAGCCGCGCCTCCGCCCTGGTGGCGTCGTGATCCCCATCGCCCGCCCGCTGCTCGGCCCCGAGGAGCAGGCGCTGGTCGCCGAGACCCTGGCTTCCGGCGCCCTGGCCCAGGGGCCGCGCGTTCGGGAGCTCGAGGAGCGGTTCGCGGAATTCGTGGGCGTGCCGCACGCGGTGGCCACCTCGTCGGGGACGACCGCCCTGCACCTGGCGCTCCTGGCCGCGGGGGTCGGACCCGGGTTGGAGGTCGTCACCGTTCCGTTCACCTTTATCGCCAGCGCCAGCAGCGTCGTGTACACCGGCGCCCGCCCGGTCTTCGTCGACATCGATGCCCGCTCGTTCACGATGGACCCGGCGCAGGTCGAGGCCGCCATCACGCCTCGCACCCGGGCGATCATGCCGGTCAGCCTGTATGGGCAGCCCGCCGACCTGCCGGCGATCGAGGACATCGCCCAACGCCACGGGCTGGCCCTCATCGAGGATGCGGCACAGAGCCACGGCGCCGCCCTCGACGGACGCCGCTCGGGGAGCTGGGGGCAGGGCGTCTTCAGCTTCTACCCGACCAAGAACATGACCGCCGCCGAAGGCGGCATGATCACGACCTCTGATCCAAGCCTCGCCGAATGGTCCCGTCTCCGCCGGGAGCACGGAATGAAGGTCCGCTACCGCCATGACGTGCTGGGGTACAACTTCCGGATGACCGACATCCACGCCGCCATCGGCCTGGCCCAGCTCGACAAGCTGCCCGCCTTCAACGCCCGCCGGATGGCGATCGCCGGCCGCTACGCCCAGTCGCTGCGGGGTGTCGTGACGCCGTGGCAGCGTCCAGACGCGACTCATGTCTTCCACCAGTACACGTTGCGGGTGGTGCAGCGCGATGCCTTCGTCGAGCGCTTGCGCCAGCGTGGGGTGGGGACCGGCGTCTACTACCCGATCCCGGTCCACCGCCAGCAGCCGTTCATCGACCTGGGCTACGGCGATCAGTCGTTCCCGGTCAGCGAGCAGCTGACCGAGGAGGTCGTCTCCATCCCGGTCCACCCCGGGCTCAGCGACGAGGACGTGGACACGGTCATCGAGGCGGTGAACGCGACCACATCCGAGCTGGGTTCGCACCCGGAGAGTCGGGTGGCGGCGTGACCGCCGAGCCGCTGCGGGCGGCGGTCATCGGTCTGGGCATGATGGGCGCGAATCACGCCCGCGTCCTCAACGAGCTGCCCAACGTTGACCTGGTGGCCGTCGCAGACCTCGATCCGGCCGCGGTCCTGCGGGCGACCTCGGGACGCACGGCACAGGGTTACACGTCGGCCGCGGACATGCTGGCCGCCGAGAAGCCGGACCTCGTGGTGGTGGCGGTCCCCACCTCCCTGCACCTGCCGACCACGCTCATGGCCCTCGAGGCGGGGGCGCACGTCCTGGTCGAGAAGCCCATCGCGGCCGAGCGAGACCAGGCCGAGCAGATGATCGCCGCGGCCGAGTCGGCGGGTCGCATCCTGACCGTGGGCCACATCGAGCGCTTCAACCCCGCCATCCGCGAGCTCAGCCGGCGGCTGGACGCCGGCGAGATCGGCCGCGTGTTCCAGGTCCGTGCATCCCGCCTGGGCCCATTTCCGGCGCGCGTCCGCGACGTGGGGGTCGTGGTCGATCTCGCGCCGCACGACCTGGACGTCATGCGCTACCTCCTCCGCTCGGAGCCGATCCGGCTGTACGCCGAGACGGAGCAGCGGATCCACACCGACCACGAGGACCTTTTTACTGGGCTCATCAAGTTCGCCTCGGGGGCCGTCGGCCTGCTGGAGATCAACTGGCTGACTCCCACCAAGGTCCGCACCCTGAGCGTGACCGGCGAGCACGGCATGTACACCGCCGACTACATCACCCAGGACCTCGTGTACCACGCCAATCCGGAGTCGGGCTCGGTGGCCGAGGGCGAGATCATCTGGCGCCACATCAAGCGTCAGGAGCCGCTGGTGGTCGAGCTGACCGAGTTCGCGGCCTCCATCCGGGATGGGGGCGCGCCGCCCGTCGACCCGCGTGACGCCCTGACCGCCCTGCTCCTGGCGCGCGCCATGGTGGATGCCGCGGAACGCGGCGTGATGCTCGGGCGGGACGAGCTCGCCCAGATGCTGCGTTGAAGATCGCCGTCGTTGGGCTGGGGCACATCGGTCTCCCACTGGCGGTCCAGTACGCCAGCCGTGGCCACCAGGTGATCGGCTGCGACGTCGACGCCCGGGTGGTGGAGGCCATCAACCGCGGGGAGTCGCCCCACGCCGACGAGCCGGTGCTGGCCGAGCGTGTCCCCCAGCTCGTGCGGGACGGCCTGCTGAGCGCTACGACCGACGACGAGGCCGGCGTCCGCCAGGCCGAGGTGGTGGTCGTCATCGTCCCGGTGGTCGTGGACGACGCGCGCGAGGTGGACTACTCGCACATCGACGCCGCCACTCGCGAGGTGGCGCGAGGGCTCCAGCCGGGAACCCTGGTCATCTACGAGACGACGCTTCCGATCGGGACGACACGGGACCGCCTGGGACCGATGCTGGAGGCCGGGTCCGGCCTCCAGCTGGACCGCGACTTCGCTCTGGCCTTCTCGCCGGAGCGGGTCCTCGTCGGCCGGGTCCTGCTGGACCTTCAGCGCTACCCGAAGATCGTGGGCGCTACCAGCCCTGAGGGCACGCGGCGGGCGGTGGATTTCTACACCGCGGTCCTGGAGCCAGGAACCGAGGTCCGGGCCATGGCCAGCGCCGAGGCCGCGGAGATGACGAAGCTGGCCGAGACGACGTACCGCGACGTGAACATCGCTCTCGCCAACGAGTTTGCGCAGGTCGCGGCGCGGCGCGGGATCGACGTGACGGAGGTCATCGCGGCGGCCAATTCCCAGCCGTACAGCCATATCCACCAGCCGGGGGTGGGAGTCGGCGGCCACTGCATCCCGGTTTACCCGCACCTGCTGTTCAGTGCCGAGCCCGGCCTGCAGCTTCCGCCCCTGTCCCGGGCGGTCAACGACGGGATGGCGGCCTACGCCGTGGGCCAGCTGGCGGAGGCCCTGGGCTCGCTCCAGGGGGAGTCGGTGCTGATCCTGGGAATCGGCTATCGGGGCGACGTCCAGGAGGACTTCTTCAGCAGCGCCTTCCTGCTCCGCGAAGCGCTGCAGGCCGGCGGCGCCCGCACATACGCGCACGACCCGTACTTCGACGCCGACCACCTCCGCCATCGTGGGTTCGAGCCCTACGACCTGGCCGCTCCGCAACCCGTGCGCGCCGCGATCCTCCAGGCAGCCCACACGGCCTACCGCGACCTGGACCTCGCCTCGATCCCCGGACTGGAGGTGGTGCTGGACGGCCGAAACGCCCTGGACCGGGAGCGCGTTGAATCGGCCGGCCTCCGCTACCTGGGAGTCGGGCGCTGACGACGGACGAGCCCGAGCCGCCTCCACGCGTCGGCCTGGCCGCCGGCCGCGGCGTCTGGGTGGTCCTGCCCACGTTCAACGAGCGCGAGAACCTGCCTCAGGTCAGCGAAGCGATCTTGGCGGCCCTCCCCGAGGCTCGGCTCCTGGTCGTCGATGACCGCTCTCCCGACGGGACCGGGGATCTGGCCGACACACTGGCGGCCGCCAATCCGCGGATCGAGGTCCTCCATCGGCCGGCCAAGCAGGGCCTGGGGGCGGCCTATCGGGACGGATTCCGGCACGTGCTCGACAAGCCCGGGACCGCCGCCATCATCCAGATGGACGCCGATCTCAGCCACGATCCAGCTGATCTGCCACGTCTGCTCGCGCCGCTCATGCGGGACGCGGACCTCGTCCTCGGCACCCGCTGGATGCCCGGGGGCGGGACCCGCGGCTGGCCGTGGCATCGGCGCCTGATCAGCCGCGGCGGAACGCTCTTTGCGCGAACGGTGCTTCTGCTTCCGTATCGCGACCTGACCGGCGGCTTCAAGGCCTGGCGCCGCGACCTGCTGGACGCGATCCGCCTCCGCGAGGCCGATGCCCATGGCTATGGGTTCCAGGTCGAAACGACCTGGTGGGCGCACCGCCGGCGAGCCGCGATCCGGGAGGTCCCGATCATCTTCCGTGAGCGGGTGGCGGGGACCTCGAAAATGACCGGCTCCATCGTCCGCGAGGCGATCATCCTCGTGCTCCGCCTCCGGTGGCAGGCCGTGGTACGGAGGCTCAGCCGGCCGCGTGGCGACTGATGAGCGCTTCGGGTAGCATGCGCGCTCGCCCGGCCCGTCCACCCGACGATCGTCCCTGCCTCGCGCTGACAGGAGCCGCATGACCTACCGCAGCCGCCCCGCCCCCCGCCGCCGTCATCGGGCGCGCTGGCAGGACGAGCTTCGGACTCAGCGCCTGCTCGTCGCCGGGTTCGCGGCGGCGATTGCCATCGCCCTCGGCCTGTTCGGGATGACCGCGTGGATCGGTTACTACGACAGCCACCTGCGCCAGATGGCGATCGTCGAGGGCACAACCGTCACGCGCGAGGCGCTGGACCTGCGCCAGGCGATCATCGGGGCCGAGCTGCAGGCCACCGGGCTGGACCTGAACGGCCAGCTCGGCGGGGCGCGCGACGCGGTTCTCCAGCAGCAACTGTCGGTGATCGTGGATCAGTTCAACAACCTCACCACCACCGCCATCGGCTCCACCGTGGACGGCCTGTTCCAGGCGACGCGGGCCGCCGACCTGGGGATCAGCGTCAGTGATGCCGAGATCGACGCCGAGATCGCGACCCGCCAGACCTTGCCGGCGCGCGTCCAGCTCTCGCTCATCTCGGTGGATGCCCTGCCCGAAGACGCACCGATCGGCACCGAGCCGACCGAGGACGACTTCGCCCGAGCCGCGACCGAAGCCGATGACATCCGCGCCGAGCTCGACGCCGGCGGCGACGTCGCCGCCATCGCCGCCGAGCGATCCGACGATGCGGGATCGGCGCAGTTGGATGGTCTGGTCGGATGGGTGGAGGAGGCCGACGCCCAGTACGGCTACCTGTTCCCGCTGGCGGAGGGCGCCGAGGCCGGCGACCTGATCGGGCCATCCCGCACCGAGAACGGATTCGTCATCCTCCGCGTGGACGGCCGCACCGACGAGGGCCCCTTCACCAGCCTCCTCGACCTGCTCGCGTCGGCGCGGGTCACCGAAACGGACTATCGGTCGTACGTCGCCGACGAGCTCCAGCGCCGCGCGTTTCGTGCCTACTTCGAGCAGGAAGTCGTGGGCTCCCCGGCTCCCCAGCGCGAGATCGCGCAGATCATGATCCTGAACGACCAGGGCGCGCCGGTCCCCAAGCAGCGCCTTCGCCACCTGCTGGCCCAGCCGCTGCCCGGGGCGGAGGACCAGTCCGTGGCGACCGAGGCCGAGTGGGCGGCCGCGCTGGCCCGGGCGGAGGCCTGGCATGCCGAAGTCCAGGAGCCGAACGCCGACTGGTTCGCGATAGCCATGCAGAGCGACGACCCGGGCTCGCGCACCAACGGCGGCGACCTGGGCTGGTATGACCCGGCCACCGGCCAGTTCGTGCCGGAGTTCGAGGCCGCCGTGGCCCGGCTCGCGGTGGGGGAGATCAGCGAACCGATCCGCAGCCAGTTTGGCTACCACGTGATCCAGGTCACCGACCAGCGCACGACGGCCCTGGATTTCGCGCAGAACCTGATCGACGAGCTCCAGGCCGACCCGGATACGTTCGGTGCGGCGGCCCTGGCCAACAGCGAGGACTCCGCCACCCGGGCGGAGGAGGGATATGCCGGATGGGTGGCCCACTACGAGGAGACCGCGGGTCGGGAGGCGGCCATCTTCGCGCTGGAGGAGATCGGCGACATCAGCACCACCCCGGTGGTGGAGGGCAATCAGATCTGGATCTTCAAGCTCCTCAACTCGGTCGAGGCGCGCGCCATCGACAACACGCGGCTGAGCACGATCCGGTCGACCGGCTACACCCGCTGGTACGACGAGCTGAAGGCGGGTGGACAGATCTGGATCGATCCGCAGCTCCAACTGGAGGCCGCCTCGGCGGCGTGAGCGAGGCCAGGATGACCGATGCCTGGCGCGGACTCGACGGGCTCCTGGCTGCCGCCGGGCTGGATGCGGCCGACGGCGTGCAGGCCGTCTCGGCCGATCGGCTGGTGGCGGTTGCGTTTGACCCGAGCCTGCCGCTCCTGATTTTGGCCACGGCTGCCTCAGCGGGGGATGCCGCCCCCGCGCTGCCTGGTCGCCATGCTCGATCCGGCCCGCACGCGGTCCTGGCCGCCCTCTACCCGCACGGCCATCCGATCCGTCCCCTGCCCGGCGGTGAGCCCACCACCATCGATGCGGTGGACGACGCGATGCTGCGCGCCGGCGACTGGTTCGTCCCGCCGCTGCCCCCCGACGACAACCTCGCCTCCCCGCATGGCATGGCCGCCATCAGTGCGCGGTTGCGGGCGCCGGACGGCTGCCCGTGGGATCGGCGCCAGGACCACCGCAGCCTGCGGACCTATCTTCTCGAGGAAGCCTACGAGACGGTGGACGCCATCGAGCGTGGCAACCCGGCGGACCTCGCCGAGGAGCTCGGCGACCTGTTCCTGCAGGTCGTCCTCCACGCCCAACTGGCAGCCGAGGAAGGCCATTTCGATCTGACCGATGTGTACCGGACCCTGGGAGCCAAGATCGTCCGGCGCCATCCGCACGTCTTCGGGGGCCTGGCCGTGAGCGGCGTCGAGCAGGTGCTCCGGAACTGGGAGACGATCAAGTCCGCCGAACGCGAGGAGGCGGGTCGGCCGCCCGCCTCGTTCGAGGGCGTGGCCCGCGCGTTGCCGGCACTGCCGGCCAGCCGGGAGATCCAGGAGCGGGCCTCGGCCCTGGGCTGGGACTGGCCGGCGATCGAGGGCGTGTGGGACAAGGTCGGCGAGGAGCTGGACGAGCTTCGGGCCGCGGCTGCGGACTCGCCGATGCCAGAGGCACGCCTGCACGAGCTCGGCGACGTCCTGTTCGCCCTCGTCAACCTGGGCCGCTGGCTGGGAGTCGATCCCGAGGAGGCGCTGCGGTCCGCCAACCGACGCTGGGTCGAGCGCTGGGCGGCTGTCGAAGCGCTGGCGGCCGAGCGTGGGCTGGTCCTCGCCGACCTGGATGCCGAGGGCAAGGACCGGCTGTGGAACGAGGTCAAGGCCAGGTGAGCGAGACTCGCGTCGCGCTGGTGGCCCACGCGTCGCTCCCCGACGACACGCGGGTGCGACGCCAGGCCGAGGCCCTGCGCGACGCGGGCTATGGCGTGGACCTGTTCGGGCTGCGCGATCCTGGGCAGCCGGAGGTCGAGGAGTGGCGCGGGCTGCGCATCGTGCGGCTGCCGGTCCGGCGTTCGTTCACCGGCTTCGCGGGGCACCTGGCCGAGTACCTGGCCTTCGCGAGCCTGGCCGCCGTCCGGCTGGCCGCCGAGCATCGGCAGCGGCGGTACCGGCTGGTGCAGGTAGCGACCCTACCCGACTTTCTCGCCTTCGCCGCGCTGCCCGTTCGGCTGACCGGCGTTCCGCTGCTCCTCGACCTGCACGAGGACATGCCGGCATTCTTCCGAGACCGGTTCGACAGCCCGGTCCTGCTGCCCCTGGTGGGTATCGTGAACCTGACGGCGCGGGCGAGCGCTGCCATCGCGGACGCGATCATCACCGTCCATGAGCCGCTTCGCGAGCTGGCAATCGGACGCGGCGTTCCGGCGCACCGCATCTCGGTCGTCATGGACAGCGCTGACGAGCGCCTCTTCGACCCTGCCCGCCATCCGCGTCGGCCGTTCATGGAGGACGGCCGGCTGCGGCTCATCCACCACAGCAACCTGCAGCGGATCTACGGCCTCGACCTGGCGGTGGAAGCCGTGTCGCTGCTCCCCGCGGATCTGCACGCGCACCTCGACGTCTACGGCGACGGTCCGTTTCGCGGCCAGGTCGAGGCCGCCATCGCCCGCCACGACGTCGCCGACCGCGTCACGCTCCACGGCCGGGTTGCGCAGGACGCGCTGCCCGAGCTCCTGGCTTCGGCCGACATCGGTCTGGTCCCCACCCGGCCCGAACCGTACATGGCCTACTCGCTGTCGACCAAGCTGATCGAATACGTGGCCATGGGGGTTCCGGTCATCGCCAGCGAGCTGCGGACCTTCCGGTCGCACTTCGACGCGGCGGCCGTCCGCTACGTTCCCGGCGGGGATCCGCGCGCGCTGGCGACGGCGATCGAGGCGCTTGCCGCCGACCCGGCCGGTGCCGAGGCGCTGGCCATCGAGGCCCGACGCCAGGCCGAGCCGTATGCCTGGGCCGTCCAGTCCGCCCACTACCTGGCCCTTGTCGACGGTCTCCTGGAGCGCGGTAGACTCGTCGCATCCGGCGGGGTGTAGCGCAGCCCGGTAGCGCACCTGCTTTGGGAGCAGGAGGTCGGCGGTTCGAATCCGCCCGCCCCGACCATCCATTCGGTTCACCCAGCGGAGGATGACCGCGCACCGATGACCACGGCCCATCCGAGCCATCCGCCGGCGCATGAGCTGGTGGTTCCCGAGGCGCCGATGGGAACCGGCTATCGGGTCGCCAAACGCGCCTTCGACGTCATCGGCTCCATCGTCGGCCTGGTTCTGGCGTCCCCCATCCTGCTTGGCGTGGGAGTCGCGGTCCGGCTCGACTCGCCCGGACCGATCCTCTTCCGCCAGGTCCGGCTGGGACTCGGTGGCCGGCCGTTCACGCTGTTGAAGTTTCGGACCATGCACCTCAGCGCGGACGAGCGCCGGCACCAGGAGCACATCCGCGAGCTGCTGCCCCCCGGTGGGACCGCCGACGAGGCCATCTGGACGCCCATCGCGGCTGACCCTCGGGTCACGGGCATCGGCGCCTTCCTGCGGAAGTCACACCTCGACGAGCTGCCGCAGCTGGTCAACGTCCTGCGCGGCGAGATGAGCCTGGTCGGTCCACGGCCCCCGATCCCCTACGAGGTTGAGCTATACGAGCCGTGGCACCTGCCTCGGCTGTCGGTGGCGCCGGGCCTGACGGGGCTGTGGCAGTCCCGCGGCTGGGGCCAGCTGAGCTTCGCGGAGGGCGTCAAGCTCGACCTCGAGTACGTCGAGCGCCGTTCGTTTGGGCTCGACCTGCGGATCATCCTCCGGACGGCGTGGCAATACCTGTTGGGTCGCCAGTTCTAGCCTTCGCCGCCTCGGCCCGGTCTGCCGGTTCGGCCGGTTCGGGCGCCTCCGCCGGCTTGGCCAGCGATCCAATCCCCAGCAGGAACCAGAACAGGAACGCGACCGTGTTCCCTTCCAGCAGCATGGTGGTGAAGGCCGCCACGCAGACGACCGCAGCCGCGGACACGATGCCGGCCGGGACACTGAATCGGCTTCCGCTCGCATGGCGCAGCGCGCGGATCGGGGCGAACAGTGCGGTGCCGATCATGGCCAGCAGGGCGGCGATCCCCAGCCCACCTCCCTCGACGGCCAGGTGCAGCCAGAAGTTGTCGACCGTGCGCTGCTCGCGAAGCAGGTCGTCCGTGCCGTACCGCTCGTGGATCGGGGATCCGAAGATGGACGCCGACGCGCCCCCATATCGGCCCGGCCCCACGCCGAGGAACCGATGCTCATCGATGATCGGCACCGCGTTGATGACGAACAGGGTTCGCAGGTCGCGCCGATCCTTTACCGCCTGGATGCGATTGACCGTGGTGGCGTACGGATCGAAGCCCTGTGTCGCGCCGGTGAGGATGCCCTTCGGCATGACCACCGCCGTGGCGTACGCCAGCCCCAAGACCACGACCCACACTGCCAGCGCCCGCCGGTCGATGACGAGTGCCACCAGCCCGAAGCCAGCGGCCAGGCCAATCCAGGACCCGCGCGAGTAGGTCAGCAGCAGGGCCAGAGCCAGCGCGAAGGCCGTCCCCACCGTGATGCGCCATCCCCGTGAGCGCCAGTTCATGCGCACCAGCGAGAACATCGTGAACGGAACGGCCATGCCGATCAGGGTTCCCAGGATGTTGGGATCGTTCACCAGTGATCCGACGCGCAGCCCCTCCCCGGACATGCCCTCGACCGGCGTCACACCCAGGAGATCCGGCGTCAGGACGGCCTGGCCGATCGCCAGCACGGAGCCGAGGCCCACGAGGCCCACGATCACCCACATCGTCTGGCGTGAGTCGGCGTGGGTGTAGCCCACCATCCTGGGCAGGTAGAAAAGGATCGTCGCGTCGAGGGTGAACAGAAGTCCCGCGACGGTGACGACCGGCGAAACCCCGTTTGCACCCGCAGAGATCAGGCTGATCAGCAGGAACACGCCCAGGGCCAACGTGAACGGATGGCGCAGCGCCGCGAGCAGCGTCCCGCGACGGGCTGCCACCACGGCGAGGGCGATCGTCAGCGCGACGAGCAGCGCCTCAGAAAAGAACCGGGCCACCGGCTGCAGGGCCTCGGGCAGGAGGCGCTGACCGGCGTACAGGTCGACGAGCGCCGGTGACAGGACAACCACCACCAGGACCGCCCGCGGCCACCGCAGCGAGGCCAATCCGAGCAGCAGGAGCAGACCGATGCCGGCCAGCAGGAAGGCCACGGCTGAGACCTGGGCCGCCACCAGGGCCAGAATGCCGAGGCCGATCGCGAGCCCGCCAACCAGCGGTCCGGACGGCGTCAGTACCCGGTTGGCGGCGGCAACCCCTCCACTCATCGGATCAACGCGGCGGACCATCGGCCGCTGATCCAAGATACCAGCCGACCAGCGCCGCTTCGCCGCCGAAGATGCGCGCCATCTCCTGGCGGACGGCGTCTCGCTGGGGGATAAGCAGGTAGTAGGTCTGCGGGTCAACCGGCAGGTCGACGTATCCCGGCCAGCCCAACACCACCCGATCGACGTCCCCGGATGCGATCAGCGGCCCAAGGCTGGCCAGGTTGCCCGCCTGGGCCCGCGGGAAATCGGTCGTCACCGTCTGGGAAACGGCGTCCAGCAGCCCGGGAAGCGAGATCAGCAGGTTCGTGTTGGCGAACTTCTGGCGCAGGGCGAGCAGGAACTCCTGCTGGCGGGCCGCGCGCAGGAAGTCGTTCTGCTCCTCGACCGTCCCGTCGGCCAGGGTCAGCGTGCCGAGCCGAATCCGGGCATAGGCCAAGGCGTGTGCTCCGTCGTAGTGGTGGCACCCCTCTTCGAGAACGATTCCCTGCCCCTCCCAGGTTGGGCCGCCGTACTGGGGATCGGCCAGGACGCCGGGCAGGCAGAGGTCCACGCCGCCAATCGCATCCACCAACGCGGCGAACCCCAGCAGGTCGACCCAGGCCACGTTGTGGATCTCGACGCCGAGATACAGGCCCACCGCCTGCCGCAACATATGCAGCCCGCAGTCCTCGCCCTCGGCCAATGACGGGCACCAGGTGGCCGGCTCCGCCTTCGCATCCGAGGCCAGCTGGTTGATCCGGCGTGGGAAGATGCCGTCGGGGTACACGCTGCGGTCGGGGAGCGGGACGTACCCCGTATCGCGCGGGATGCTGACCATGGCCGCGGTCCGGGACACCGGATCGAGGCTGACCACCATAATCGTGTCGGTCAGCTCGTCCGTCCGCCCGGGCCCGGCGTCGGACCCGATGAGCAGGATGTTGACCCGCTCGGTTCCCTCCCAGCGGTACTCGGGTGCGACCGGGTCCGCGTGCCCGAATACCGGCGGCGCCGTTTGGTCCGGCGGGGTGAAGATGCGGCCCAGGGCCACGTCGGCAGAGATCACTGCCACGCCGACCCACAGGTGCGTGGCAATGGTCACGACCATAAGCAGGCTCACCACCGTGACCGTCACCGCTGATCGCCGGGCGGTGGTCGCGACGGCATGTGCCTCCAGCGTGCGAGCGCGGTTTGCCGCCCCGGCCTGAGCAATGGCGATCACGCGCCAGACCATGAGCCCCAGGTTCAGGGCGAAGAGCGCCAGCAGCGCCCCCGGGAGGAGCAGCGTGCGCAGCAGCGTGTCGGTCCCCGCGGCAAGCCCTCCGAGCACCATGCCGATGAGGACCAGCACCGGGGCGGCGAACAGCAGGCCCAGCCGCGGCTGGCCGGCGTAGACCTGTCCCAGGCCAGGCACGATGAACGACAGCGCCGCGGCAAGCGCGGCGCTGGACCGCCGAATCCCCCGGCGGGCCGGGGGCGGGTGAGTCATCGGAGACACCATGAACCGGGGTCTGGGGGGAGCGGGAGGCCGAGTATAGCAAGGGACGCTCGGGCGCCCAGAAGTGTTGCCAGAGCGCACCGATTGGGGGGTACGGACGGGTTAGTACCTTTGCGCCCGTCGTCGGGCCGCTCCCATACTGTGGGAGGACCGAGACGGAGCGTGACGACCGAACTCATCTTCCTCATCGTGAGCGCCGCCGTGGCCGGGCTGATCGTGATCGCCGGCCTGTTCGCGTTGCTGTCTGGTCGGTCCACAACGTCCGAATCGGGCCTCGAGCCGGTGGGACCCGGCGCCACGACCGATGTCCCGCCTCGCGACAAGTACCTGTCAACCGCTGAGCCCGCTTCCCCGGCGCTGTCCTGGCTGGGCGCGGACCGGTTCCGATCCACGGTTCGCGCCATCTGGTGGGCGACGATCGCCGGCGTCCTCATCAGCGTCGGCCTGACCGATGTGTTCGCGGAGTCCCAGTTCGAGATCTTCGCCCTGGGCGGGTTGGCGGTGATCGGCGTCGTGGTGTTCCACGAGCTTGTTCCGGAGCAGTGGCGGTCGACCGCGACCTCGGCTGCCGAAGTCGCCAGCGCCATCGGTCTGCTGGGTGCGCTGGTGATCCTTACCGGTCGAAGCGCGTCCCCGTTCGCTCCGCTCCTCGTCCTGCCGGTCCTGGGCGTCGCCCTCGGCGGCCGGCCGACCGCTGGCCTGGCCGCAGCTCTGGCCGCCAGCCTGGGCTTCGTGGTCGTGGTGGCGACGGACCCGAGTCGACCCTTCGCGGCGGCTGACCTGCTGCCCGCGGCGGTGGTATTGGGCGTGGTCTGGCTGGGGACCGTGTCGGCGGTCGTGTTCGCGTCCCAGCAGCGCCGACTCCAGGCTGAAACCCTCGCCCTGTCGGTCACCGATCCGCTGACCGGGCTCTTCAATCGGGCCCAGATCTACGTGGCTCTCGACCAGGAGGTGCGTCGCAGTCGGCGTTCACTGCGACCCTTCTGCCTGTTGATGGTCGACATGGACGGTCTGAAGGCGATCAACGACACGCTCGGCCACGAGCGCGGGGACGCGGCGATCCGCGGCATCGCGGCGGTGATCCGACGCTCGATCCGCACCGTGGACTCGGCGTACCGGTACGCGGGCGACGAGTTCGTGGTCCTGCTGCCCGAGACCGATTTTTCCGGCGCGTTCGTGGTCGCCGAGAAGATCCGCCAGGGCGCCGCCGACCTGAGCGCGACCCTGGCGCGCGAGGAGGCGCCCACCACGGTCAGCATCGGTCTCGTTTCCCACCCCGAGGATGGCTCCACCGATGAGGAGCTCATGCTCGCCGTGGATCGCTCCATGTACGCGGCCAAGGCCGGAGGCAAGAACCGCATCAGCGGCTATCCCCGGCCCCCCAGGGCCGCAACCCCGGCCGAGGCCGTCAGCCAGGTGTCTGCCCTGGGCTAGTTGAGCCCTTCGGTATACTCGCGGGCCGCTGGGTGGACTGAGCCGCCATCCGGCGATGGCCAGGGAGGGGCCGTGGACCAAGCTGCTGGAAGACGTCCGAATGCGCGCGCGCCGCTGGCGGCTTTCTTCTCGTTCGTCCTACCGGGATTGGGTCAGGCCTACAACCGCCAGTTTCGCCTCGCCCTGCTGCTCGGCCTGCCCGCGGCCGTGCTTGGCTGGTTGGTGGCAGCCGCCGTCGGGCGCGGCGGGGAGGCGGTGGCAGCGCTTCTCGACGTCCGGGTCCTGGTCGCGATCATCCTCCTCAATCTCGGACTGCTCGGCTGGCGGGCGGTCGCCATCTACCAGGCGCATGCGGCCCGTGAGGCGCCCGCCCTGCGGCGCTGGACGACGTGGGCGACCGCGGCCCTCCTGCTCGCGACCGTCGGCATGCACCTGGTGCCGGCCTGGTACGCAACCGCGACCATCGACACCCTGAACACAGTCTCGCTGGGCGGCGGGGGAGGGGGAGGACTCCTGGACGCGAGCGAGGTCCGGGAGCCACGCCGCAGCGGTACCGTCCCGCCGTCGGCGTACCCCGAGCCGGAGCCGGTACCAGCCGGCCTCTCAGGTCGCTTCACGGTGCTGCTGGTGGGCGTCGACGTTGGCCCCGGCCGCCGGACCTACAACACCGACACGATGATCGTGGCCACCCTGGATCCCCAATCGGGTGCATCGCTGATCTCCATTCCGCGCGACACGTTTGCGACTCCGATGGGGGACGGGCGCGTCTACAACGCCAAGCTGAATTCGCTGTGGGCCTACGCGCGCCTCGATCCCACCACCTACCCGCTTGGCGGGCCCGAGACGCTCAAGGCGGCCGTTGGCGCGCTGCTCGGGACGGAGATCGACTACATCGCCGCCGTTGACTTCCTGGGCTTCACGAGCGCGGTGGATGCCGTCGGGGGAGTGGACGTCACGGTCGAGCGAGCGGTCCACGATTACGCGTACCCGGACGAGTTCAACAACGTCGTCGGCTTCCACATCGAGCCGGGCACCCATCACATGGACGGCTACACGGCTCTGGCCTTCGCCCGTTCGCGCCTGGGGGCGGGAGACAACGACTTCACCCGGGCCGACCGCCAGCAGCGGGTAATCGAGGCCCTGGGTACGCAGATGCGACGCGGAGGATGGCTCCTGAACCTGCCTTCGCTGTTGAACGCCGTCGGCGACGCGGTGGCCACCGATATTCCCGTCGAGCTCCTGCCCCACGTGGCTCGTGCTCTGCTCGACGCGGACCTGTCGCACATCCAACGCCTGGTCATCGAGCGCCCGCTGGTCTATTCCGACACGCTGACTGATGGCACGTACGTCCTCATTCCCGACCTGGAGGCCATACGGGCGGCCGTCCACGACCTGCTGTCCGTTCACCGGGCGCACGTCCCAACCCCCGACTGACCCAGGCTCCCACCAGACCGATCCAGGTTGTCACGCGACGGCGGGTAGACTCTGAGACCGATGCCAGGATTCTCGACGCGCGCGATCAGGGCTGCCGGCCGCATGCCGGACCTGGCGCAGACGCCGGTCACGGTACCGATCTATCAGACCAGCACCTTCGGCGTGGGATCGGCCGCCGAGCTGGAGGAGATCCTCGAGTTCCGCCAGCCCGGGTACTCGTACACGCGCTACTCGAACCCGACGCACGCCGTCCTCGAGGCCGCACTGGCCGATCTCGAGGGCGGGGAAGCCGCGCTGGCCACGGCATCCGGCATGGCTGCCATACACGGAGCGATGCTCTCACTGGTCCGGGCCGGCGACGAGGTCCTCGCCCCCGCGTCGATGTACGGCGGCACGCTGGGCATGCTGGCTTCCGTGCTGCCGCGATACGACATCTCGTACCGCATGGTGCGCTCCGGCGACACGAAAGCGGTGATTGCGGCCATGGGACCGCGGACCCGGCTGGTGTGGCTCGAGACGATCGCGAACCCCACCACCGAGATGCCGGACATCGCCGCCGTCGTGGAGGCGGCGCGCGAGCGCGGGATCCCGGTCGTGGTCGACAACACGTTCGCCTCCCCCTACCTGTGCAATCCTCTCCTGCTCGGCGCCGACCTCGTCATTCACTCCCTGACGAAGTACATCGGTGGGCACGCCGACCTCATCGGAGGCGTCGTGGTCGGCAGCGCCGAGCGGGTCGCCGCGGCTCGCGAGATCGTGGTCAACACCGGCGGAAGCGCCAACCCGTTCGAGGCCTTCCTGGCGCTTCGCGGCCTGCGCACCCTGGTCGTTCGCATGGAGCGCCATTCGGACAACGGGTTGGCGGTGGCGCGTGGGTTGGAAGGCCAGCCGGGGATCGCCCGGGTCCTGTATCCCGGCCTGCCGTCACATCCCCAGCACGAGCTGGCACAGCGCCGCCTGCGGGACGGTCGAGCCGGCGGGATGATGGCCATCGAGCTGTCCGGCGGCCGGGCCGCCGCGGAGCGCTTCCTTGATCGGGTCCAGGTCGCCATCCACGCCACCAGCCTGGCCGGGGTGGAGAGCCTGGTAAGCCACCCCGCCTCGTCGTCGCACCGTCAGTATGGTGAGGCCGAGCTGGCGGCCGCCGGCCTTTCGGCGGGAATGCTCCGTGTGTCGATCGGCCTCGAGGATGCCGACGACCTGCTCGCCGACCTGGCCTCCGCGGCGGCCGGCTGAGCCGGAGCCATGCCGCGCCTCATCGACGTCTGGCGGGCGATCGACCCCGAGGCTCGCCTGGTGGCCGGCGATCGGTCGAGGAGCACCATCATCCTGCGCGGCGTGTCGCGGACACGGGCCGCGCCGCCCCACCTCCCGCCACCAGCCGCGGCCCACCTGCTGATCGTGGACGGCGCGATGCTCGTCGCCCTGTCCCCTGACCGGTTGATGGCGGAGATCGCGGCCTCGGGGAGCGAGCCGGCGGCACTGCTCGTGGCCGATCCACCGTCGGGCCGCGGCGCGGAGTGGCCAGACTCCGACGTGCCGATCCTGACCAGCCGCCGGTCGGCGGCCAGCCTGGCCGCGGCGGCCAGCGCCTATCTCGCCGACGAGGCAGCTCACCTCGAGCGGCTCAGGGCGGAGCTCCGCCTGGCCGGCGCGGAGTCCGCGCTCGCGGACCCCACGCCGTCGGCCGCGTCCGGCGTGGTGGCGCACCGCATCCGCCGGGGTGTGGCGGTCGTGGCCGATGGGGAGCTGGTCGCCCTCCATGCGCGACCCGCCGGGCGCGCCCTGGCCGCCCGATTCGCGGCGGCCTTCTCGCGCCTGTTCGGCACGCCGAGCGCGCGGGCCATGGCCACTCGCCGCCTCCGGGACGGCCTGTGGATCCACGAGCACCGCATCCGCCCAGGCGCCGCGGTGTGGCTGTTCGACGACCTGCCGATGGCCCGCGTGGACGAGGCCGCGGCCGAGGCCCTGAGCGTCACCCTGCGGGCGCTCCTGCAACGGCCGCCCCGGCTCGCGCGCGCGCAGACTGCGGGCCGCCCGCCCACGCCTTCGCGGGCTGCCCGAGCGACCACCGCCCTCGACCAGGCGCCGCTGACCGCGACCCTGCTGGCGGTGGCACGCGCCAACGGCCGGGTGGCGCCTGCCGCCCGCAGCCTGGGCGTGCATCGGAATACGGTGCTGTATCGGCTCCGCATCGCCCGGGACCAACAGGGGATCGACCCGCGTCGACCCGAGGACGCGCTTCGCCTGCTCCGCGAGGCTGACCGCTCGGCCTGACCGTTTGTGCAGAATGCACAAACCATTGCCACACGTGGCGAGCTCGGGGGGACGCTCTGGGCGCCGCCAGGAGCCTAGGCTCGGCTCCTCATCGGTCTGTCACCACGAGGAGACCCCATGGCCAAGAAGGAACTCACCGCTGCCCTGAAGCTTGCCGAGGAAAAGAACCTGCGGTTCGTGAGCCTCCACTTCACGGACATCACCGGTCACATCAAGTCGGTGCAGGTCCCCCTGCATCAACTGGAGGAGTCGTCCGAGCACGGGACCTGGTTCGATGGGTCGAGCATCGAAGGGTTCGCCCGCATCGCCGAGTCGGACATGTTCCTGGTGCCCGATCTGTCGACGTTCTCACCCATCCCCTGGGAACCGGGCTTCGACGACGCCGGGCGACCGACCGAGACCGGGGCCGCGCGGGTCATCTGCGACGTGTTCACCCCCAACGGCGAGCCGTTCCCCGGCGACCCGCGGCATGTCCTGCGTCGCCAGATGGATCGGGCGGCCAAGCTGGGCTACACCTTCAACACCGGCCCGGAGCTCGAGTTCTTCCTCCTCCGCCTCCGCGACGGCGGCCCGGTCGAGCCGTTGCCACACGATGCGGCCGGGTACTTCGACCTTTCCACGGACCTGGCCACCGAGGTCCGCAAGGAGATGACCAACGACCTCGAGGAGATCGGGATCGAGGTCGAGACCGCGCACCATGAGGTCGCGACCGGCCAGCACGAGATCGATTTCAAGTACGCCAACGCGCTGCGGACGGCTGACAACGCGGTGACCTTCCGCGCCACGCTCAAGGCGGTTGCCGCACGGCATGGGCTGCACGCCACCTTCATGCCCAAGCCGATCTTCGGCATCAACGGATCCGGCATGCACACCCACCAATCATTGTGGGACGACAAGCGCGCCCGCAACGCCTTCGCCGATGAAAAGGATCCCTACGGTCTGTCGACCGTCGCCCGGAGCTACATCGCGGGCATCCTCGAGCACGCGCGGGGCATGATCGCGGTCCTGGCTCCGTTGGTGAACAGCTACAAGCGCCTGGTTCCCGGGTACGAGGCGCCGGTGTACATCAGCTGGGCCCGGATCAATCGCTCGGCCCTGGTCCGCATTCCGCAGATCAGCCGCGGACGGCTGGAGTCGACGCGGATCGAGGTCCGCTGCCCCGACCCGTCGTCGAACCCGTACCTCGCGTTCGCCGCCATGCTGGCCGCCGGCCTGGATGGGGTCGAGCGCAAGCTGACTCCGCCCGACCCGGTCGAGGAGAACCTGTACCACCTCGACCCGGCCAAGCTCGAAAGCCGGCGCATCAGGCAGCTGCCCGGCTCGCTGCCCGAGGCCCTGGGCGAACTGGAGAATGACCTCGTCATCCGCGAGGCGCTGGGCGAGCACGTGTACGAGCGCTTCATCGAGGCCAAGCGAGCCGAGTGGGACGAGTACCGGATTCAGGTCAGCGGCTGGGAGATCGCGCGGTACCTGGAAGCGTTCTGAGGTCGCCGCAGCAGGCTCAGGACCGCAGGATCGTGTCGGCCAGTCCCACGGAAAGGACGCGCCAGTCGTAGCGCTCCACGGCGCAGCGCCGGGCGTTGGCCCCGAGCTCGCTGCGGAGGGCTTCTGAGCGAAGCAGCTCGAGGATCGCCTCGGCCAGGTCGTCCGGACCGTCCGAGGCGGCCACCACACCGGATCGGCACGCCTCCACGATCCGCCTGGTCTCGAATCGGGGCGTGACGGCGAGCGGGCGCCCGGCCGCCATCGAGTCGAACAGCTTGACCGGCGTCGAAACGTCCATGTACGCCCCGGGCGGATGTGGGATGACGAGCACCGTGGCATCGCCCAGGAACGTGGCGAGCTGGCGGTATGGGACCTCGTCCAGGGTGACCCACGGGTCGCGCTCGCGAACCTGTGAGGCGAGTGTGCGCAGGTAGCGGGCGCTGGCCGGGCCGGTCGCCGTCAGCGCCAGCCGCAGCCTGGCGTCAGGGATCTCCCCCCGGACGCGAATCATGGCGCTCAGCAGCAGCTCGATCCCGCGCCCCGGGGCGGCTCCGGACACCATCCCGACGATTGGCTCTGTGGGCGGCGGTCGAGGCGTGACGTGCTCGGAGTCCGTCCCGTTGGTCACGACCACGACACGATCGGCCGGCAGCTGGCACAGCTCGGCGAAGGATGCCGAGGGCACTACCAGCCGCGAGAAGGCCGCCACGTTCCGCTCGAACAGGCGATCCAGGTTCCGGCGCGCCTCGGCGGCCAGTGGAATCCGCAGGCTCGCGGCCTGCAGCCCTGGATGGTCGTGCAGGTCGATCAGCGCGCCCCTTACCGATCCGCGGAGGATGGCCAAGGCCGGGCGCGGGAGGAGACGGGTGGACGCCAGCTCGACCGGCCGCCGCCACCCCCGGGAGGCAGCGCCAAGCGTCCGCGCCAGCGCCGGGATGCCCCGACGACCCGAGCCCGAGATGACCCGAGCGCCTGTCCGCTCGGCGAGCGTGCTGAACACGTACTGCGCACGAACCCCGCCCCCACTCCCCCCTGACTCGGGAACACCCGCAATCACCCACTCGGGCCGGGATCCGGGTTGCGGCAGGGTCAGCGCCAGACTCCTGGCTCGGCCTTCGGTTGGCCGCTGGAACCCGTGGCACCGGCGTCGCCGGCAGCGTCGGCTGAGCCGGTGGTGACCGCTTCATCGATGATTCGCCACGCCTCATCGGACCCCAGCCAACCGAAGACGTCGACGGCGCGTCCCTCCAGCTCCTTGTAGATCTGGAAGAAGTTCTCGATCTCGCGCAGGCGGTGCGGCGAGAGATCCTCGAGGGCGTTGGTCTCATCCCATCGCGGATCGTCGGCGGCCACGGCCAGCACCTTGTAGTCGTGGCCCTTGTCGTCGCGCATGTCGAGCACGCCCACCGGCCGCGCCCGCACCACGCAGCCGGGGAACGTGGGCTCGCTGATCACGACCAGGACGTCGAGAGGGTCGCCGTCATCGGCCAGGCTGCCCTCCAAGAACCCGTAGTCGCACGGGTAGTGGACGCTGCTGTACAGGATCCGGTCGAGGACGAACCGATGGCGCGCGTGATCGAACTCGTACTTGTTCCGGCTCCCCGACGGGATCTCGACCACGACCTCGATGGGAGCACGCTCCGCGGCCACGGTTCAAGTATGCCGGCTGCCGTCACCCATGACCTGCTCGCCAGGCGGGCCCAAGTACACTCGGCTCACCCCCCGGCGCGCAGGAGAATGCTGACGGCATGTCTCGATCTGGCCTACCCGACGCATGAGCCCCCTCCCTCGACGGCTGCTGGTCACCGGCGGCGCGGGCTTCATCGGCTCCCATTTCGTGCGGCGGGTCCTCGCCCGCCACCCCGAGGTCCAGGTGACCGTCCTCGACAAGCTGACCTATGCCGGCAACCCGGCCAACCTGACCGACGTGGCGGGCGACCCCCGATATCGGTTCGTGCAGGGCGACATCAGCGACCCCGATGCGGTCGAGCAGGTCACGCAGGAGGTCGACGCGGTCGTCAACTTCGCGGCCGAGTCCCACGTCGACCGGAGCATCCTTGATCCCGAGGCCTTCATCCGGACCGGTGTGACCGGCGTCCACGT
>JBIOTW010000034.1:0-25425 GCA_044866355.1 Candidatus Limnocylindria bacterium
GGCTTGGGTGACGCGGTCGGGGTTGGGGTCGGGGTCGGGGTCGGGGTCGGGGTCGGCGACGAGGTCGGCGACGGCGTCGGCGTCGGGGACGAGGTTGGGGTGGGCGTCGGGGTGGGCGTGGGGGTCGGGGTCGGGGTCGGCGACGGGGTCGGCGTGGGCGTCGGAGTGGGCGTCGGAGTGGGCGACGGGGTCGGCGACGGCGTGGGGGACGGGGTCGGGCTCGGCGTGGGGCTCGGCGTGGGGCTCGGCGTGGGGCTCGGGGAGGTGGTCGGAACGACCTCGAAGCAGAATCGAATGTGGCCCAAGCCGTAGTACGAGACACCCGGCAGATTGATCGACGCGTGCAGCCCGTCATCGGTCAGTACCGACGGCACGTACACGTAGACGTTGCTGTTGGGCCCGCCTTTGACCATGGCGGCGTCGACCGGAAGGTTGGCAGAGAAGTCAACGGTCTGGCCCAGCCCGCTGGTTTGTACCGTCAGCTGGACCTCGAAGTCGCTGTTCGGATCGGTATGGAGTCCGTTGGTCACCGGCTCGACCTTGAATTCGTGGGTGTAGATGCCCACCGAAGAGCACGTGGGATTGCCCGGGATGGTGACGGGCGCCACGTGAGAGGCGAGGACCGGTGCGAGGCTCAGCAACACGGAAAGCGTCGCGATCACCACCGCCAGGGTGGCGCGCATCGGTCGCACCACGCGGCGGGCCAGCCTGAAGAAACGGCGGCGGCGAGGCGCGATGGCAGCGCGGCCACGCTTGCCGGTTCGCGTCATCCGAGCCATGCCTACGCGACCCAGATCGATGAGTCCATGACGCAGTGAGAATGCGATGGCCCTGACCAGCCATCCATGGCGTGATCGTCACCCGGGTACGCCCCGGTGCAAATCGGCACCGGTCGAAATTTGGCGAATCGACGCCGGGTGGGGTTTGGGGTAGTACTACGCCGGTACCGATGTACTGGGTGCGGATTGGGCCATCTGCCGACCCGACGGCCTGCTTCCGGCTAGCGGCTCCAGGACTGGAGCTCGAGGATGTTGCCTTCCGGATCGGTCACGTAGCACCAGGTGACCTGGCGTCCGTCGGCGGTGGTCAACATGACGATGTCGCCGACCTCACCACCACCGTTGGCCAACACCGCGCGGCGGGAGGCCCCCACGTCATCCACCGCGAGCGCGACATGCGCCAGGCCGAGGCGGTTGGCCGCCGTCGGAGGCCGGTCCTCGGAGCGTCCGTACTGGTAGATCTCCAGGGTGGGTCCGTTTGGGCCAAGCCCTGGAAGGCGGAGATGCGCACCGTGTAGGGTGGCCCCAGCCACACCGGTCCCCCGCTCCAGATCCGTCCCGGAATAGTCTCGTTCGGGCGGGACGAATTCGCAGCCCAAGACGGTGGTGTAGAACGCCGCCAGCCGGCGCCAATCCGCGGCCACGATGCTCACGTGGCCGAACCGCGCACCCGCAACCGGAAGCCGATCCATCGGCGGCTACCCTACTCCACGACGTGACTGCCTCCGGCGCCCTGGCGCTCGCCACCCGCGACCTCCGCAAAAGCTACGGCTCCCGCCTCGCCCTGGCCGGGCTCGACCTGTCCGTCCCGAGCGGCGTGGTGTACGGCTTCCTTGGCCCAAACGGCGCGGGCAAGACGACCACCATGCGGCTGCTGACCGGCCTGATCCATCCCGACCATGGGACCATCGAACTCCTGGGCCGGCCGTTCTCCGGGCGGGATCGGTATCGGCTGTTCGACATCGGCGCCCTGGTGGAGACGCCCTCGTTCTATCCATTCCTTTCGGGGCGCGAGAACCTGCGCGCGATCGGGGCCAGCGGCGCTCCGACGACCCAGGCCCGGATCGAGGAGCTGCTGGAGCTGGTCGGCCTTCGGGACCGGGCCAGGGACAAGGTCTCCGGCTACTCGCTGGGCATGAAGCAGCGCCTGGGCATCGCTGCAGCCCTTCTCAGCGACCCGCAGCTGCTCCTCCTGGACGAGCCAGCCAATGGCCTGGATCCGGCGGGCATCGTCGCGCTGCGCGAAACCCTCCGCCATCTCGCCGCAGCAGGCAAGACCGTGTTCGTGTCCAGCCACCTGCTGGCCGAGGTGCAACAGATGGCCGATGTGATCGGGATCATCGCCGCCGGGCGCCTGGTGCGAGAGGGCTCGGTGACCGATCTCCTGCACGGCGCCGATCTCGTGCGGGTCCGGGTAACGCCCGACCGGGTGGCGACCGCGACGGGGGTGCTGTCGGGCTTCCCCGGACACGGCGGTGTGGAGCCATCACCCGACGATCCCGGCTGGCTCACGGTCCGCGTGGCAGCCGGCCGCGCCGCCGATGTCAACCGCGCCCTCGCCGATGCAGGCATCTACGCGGACCGCCTGGAGGCTGGGAGCGACCTGGAGGACCTGTTCCTGGCGCTCACCGCCGACGAGGCGGTCAGCCACGAGGGAACGTTCCAGGGCATCTCCACCGCGAGATCGCCCGAGCAGGACCGATGAGGGTCCTCCTCTCCGGGCTCCGGAAGCTCCAGCGTCGACCGGCGACCTGGCTCACCTTCGGGGTGCTCACCGGACTGCTGGTGATGATCATCGTGGCGGTTGCCACCACCCGCCCGGACCAGGAAGGCTCCGGACCTGGCGGGCCGGACCCGCTGACCCTGGTCACGTTCCCGCTCGCCTATGAGCTGATCCTTGACTTCATCGTGGGTCTGGGTGGCCTGTTCGCGGTGACCTTCGCGGCCGCGGTAGCCGGATCCGAGTGGTCGTGGGGAACCTTGAAGGCCGCCGTGGCGCGGGGCGAGAGCCGATGGCGCTACGGCGTGCTCACGTTCGCGGCGGTTGCCGCGTACCTGCTGGCTGGGCTGGTGTTCGCCTTCGTCATCGGCGTCGGCGCAGCCTTCATCGGCGCCAACCTGGCGGGCGTGCCGACCGATGGCATATCCGATGCCGATGCGCTGCGCCGGCTGCCGGAGCTGTTCGGCCGGGGCTGGTTCGCGATGGCCGAACAGGGAGCGATCGGATTCGCCGTTGCGACGCTGGCCCGCAGCCAACTGGCGGGGATCGGGGTAGGGATCGCCTTCTACTTCGGGGAGGCGTTCGCCGGGATCTTCCTGCCGGACATCGTCCGCTACCTCCCCTTCAACGTGGCCACGTCCGCGGTGGGCCTGGGCGGGGGCGGTTTCGGAGCCGGACCCGATCCCCTGGCCCAGGCGGACGCCATGCTGTTGGTCGGGGCGTGGTTGATCGGCTCATTGGTGGTGGCAGCCCTCTTCACCGAGCGCGCCGAGATCACAGGCTAGCCTTCCACGACTGCCCACATAACCACGCCGATACCCCAGGGCCGCATGGTACGCGGCCCAGAGGCGCAGCTGGTGAGTGCCCGGGCGCCGCTAAGCGTTGGGCAGGATTGGGCAGCGGAAGTCGGCGTCCGGCACCCGCACCCAGGCGAGGTCAGTACCGATCGCCGGCACGAGACGAGTGCGAGGACCTACCTCACAGCAGCTGAAGCAATGGGCAGGCGAAACCAGACCTCGGTGCGACCATCTTCTGAGCGCGCGCCAACGCTGCCACCGAGCTCCTCGACGATCTGGCGGACGATGGTCAGACCGATGCCGACGCCTCCACTCGCCCGCGCGCGCGACCGATCCAACCGGTGGAGGCGCTCCCAGATGAGGGGAAGCTCGCCAGCCGGGATCTCCGACCCGGTGTTGGCGATTGCGAAGACGAGCCAATGCCCCTCGGTTCGCAGGCGCACGTCGATTCTGCCGCCGTCATTCGTGTATCGCGCGGCGTTCTGGACGAGGTTGGCGACGACCTGACCGATGGCATCCGGGTCCCCCTGTATGGCCGGGATCGTCGCGGCATCCTCCAGGTGGACGTTGATCCGGCGCTGCGCCAGCTCCGGCGACACCAGCTCCACGTTGCGCCGCACGATGGCGGCCAGATCGACCTCGACCCGGGCCAGGGTCCGCTCACCCCGTTCGCCGCGAGCCAGCTGGTCCAGCCCCTCCACCAGCCGGGTCAGCCGCTCGATCTCGTCCTTCACGGTCCGAAGCACTTCCGGCGTCGGCTCGACGACGCCGTCGGCCAGGGCCTCGGTGTAGCCGCGCAGGCTGGTGAGGGGCGTCCGCAGCTCGTGGGCGACGTCCTCCACCAGAGCGCGACGGAGCTCCTCGACGCGCTGGAGGGTGGCCGCCATGCGGTTGAAGGACTCCGACAGGCGGCGCAGCTCCGGGTCGGGGGCTTCGGGGACGCGGGCGGAAAGGTCCCCAACGGCCACGGCCTGCGTGGCCGCGGTGAGCTGCTCGAGGGGTCGCATCAGCCGTCTCACGAGCCACCAGGCGGCCACCGCACCCAGGACCATCCCCGCTCCCGCTCCGATCAACAGCACGCGAATGACGTACTGATCGAACATCACCTCCGCCTCCTCGCGGGTGGCGACGCCCTCCATGATCAGATGCATGACGCGCTCCGCGCTGAATTGGAGCACCGCGAAGATGATCACGGCCGCCACCCCGAGCGCGACCAGGATCACGACGGCGACGAGGCGGGTGCGAAGCGAAGGCATCGGTCAGGCAGGTGGGCGCTTCTCGACCGCCCCGATGAACCGGTAACCGACCGTCCGGACCGTGGCGATGAAGCGTGGAGCGGCCGCCGAGTCGCCCAGCCGGCGGCGCAGCCTGCCGAGGTGGACGTCGATGGTGCGGTCGCTGATCCCCGGATCGTTGAGCCCGTGGAGGACGTCGATCAGCTCGTCGCGGCTGAACACCCGTCCGGGTCGACTCATGAGCGCATGGAGCAGGCGGAACTCGAAGGGCGTGATCTGGATCGGTGCGCCGTCCAGCGCGACCTCGACCCGGCTTGGATCCAGGACCAGTCCATTCGCCTCCAGGATCGGTCCATCCGCGGTCGGTGGTCGGACCCGTCGAAGATGGGCCCGAATCCTGGCCATCAACTCGCGTGGGCTGAAGGGCTTGACGATGTAGTCGTCCGCGCCGAGGTCGAGTCCGACCACCTTGTCGGAGTCCCCGCTGCGGGCCGTCAGGAGCAGGATCGGGGCGTCGCTTTCGTCACGCAGCCGGCGGCAGACCTCGAATCCATCGAGGCCAGGCAGCATGACGTCCAGCAGGACGATGTCGGGCCGCCGCTGGCGCGCGCGTTCCAGCGCCTGCGGGCCGTCCTCGGCAAACGCGGTGCGATGGCCCTCGCGCTCGATGTACAGGCGCAGCAGATCGCGAATATTGGGGTCGTCATCGACGACGAGGACAGTGGCCACGCCGGCCAGTCTATGACCCGCGCATGACGACCCGATGACGGCGGCCGGTCAGGGGCGCCGCGCTACGCCTCGGCGGCGATGATCTTCGCTGCGACATCGGCCAGGTCCGACCCGACGACGTCCGGCTCCGGTGCGAGCGGGTCCAGAACGAGGCCTGGTCGGGCGACGAATGCGGCTGCAGCGCCCGCGTGCAGGGCGCCGGCGACGTCCCAGGCATGGGCGGCGACCAGCCGTATCCCACCGATCTCGACTCCGAGCTCGCGCGCGGCCATGAGGTATGGCTCGGACGCGGGTTTCAGGCGGCGAACGGCGTCCGCGGACAGCGTGCGCTCGAAGAGATCGATCAGGCCCGCATGCTCGAGCTGCGCCCGGGCGACCGCCTCAGTCGAGTTGGTCAGGGTGGCGAGCCGGAAACCGGCATCGCGAAGGCGTCCCAAAGCTGCCCCCACCTCGGGGTGGGGTGGCAGGCTCCGGACCGTCCCGAAGATGGCGTCACGGTCGGCATCGGTCAGTTCTCGTCCATTGCGCCGCGCGACCATGTCCAAGGCCGCTCGGCCCACCGTCCCGAAATCGGCATACGCGTCGGTGACCGTTGAAACGAGCGCCGACTGGAGGAGCTGGGCGAACCACTGCTGCCGCACGCCCGGCTGGTCGAAGACCTTCTGGAAGGGAGCGTCGAGCGCCCGCAGGTCGAGCAGGGTCTCGTTGACGTCGAAGACGCATATGCGTTTCACGGGACGAGCCCGCGGTGGTTCACCTGAACAGGGCCTTGGCCGTCTTCTCGAGCATCGCGACGCCTCGGATGTCGGAGTCGTAGAGAGGCAGAACGGCCCGGACCTGGCCGTCGAAGGTGCGGCGCACCTCGTCCAGGTAGCCTGCCTGAGAGGCGATACGGTTGCGGACGAATTCGGGCGCCGCCTCGCCCTCTTCCGGCCGGATGACCATGTTGACCACTACTCCACCCACCGGGATCCCGAAGTCGGTGAACCACCCGATGAAGCGTCGGATGACTGCGATGGGCAGGGCCTCGGGAAGCGTCACGAAGAAGAACGCGGTCTTCTGGGGGTCGGTGAGCAGGGTGCGCGCATGCCGGATCCGCTCGCGGAAGTCGACGAGATACTGCATGAGCGGGTCCTCCTCTTTCTTCTTGGTGAAGGAGAGGGCCTCACGCAACGACTGCGCCTCCTCGCGCGACTTCAGCATCTTCTCGACCCACAGGCCGTACACCTTGGACATCCCCAGCAGCCGTCGCGCGTTGGCGGTGGGGGCGGTATCGAAGACGTAGGCGTCGTACTCGTCGCGGAACATGAGGTCGACCATGTTCTCGAACATGGCGGACTCCTCGAAGGCGGGGTTCATGGTCGCCGCCTCCACGAACTCGTCGGCCTTGGTCGAGATCTCGGCGAACTTCAGGAACCACTGGATCTTGTCGCGGATCTCGCGCTTGGAGCGTGCGATCGCATCACGGGTGTCGATCTCGAACGCCCACAGGTTGCTCACTCCATTGACCGGAGTCTCCTTCCCGAAGCAGTCCTGCCCGAGGCAGCTGCTGAGGCTGTGGACCGGATTGGTCGAGGCCAGGAGTGTGCGCTTGCCACTCTTGGCCAGATGCACCGCGGTGGCCGCCGCCAGGACGGTCTTGCCCACTCCCCCCTTCCCTCCGAAGAAGACATAGCGCAGGCCTGGATGGGCGGCCGCGAACTGGGCCATGGAGGTCTCTACCAGGGAGCTGTCCGCCTGGGCCATCACGCCGATACCGGTGCTCATCGCCGCGCCCTCATTCTCACCCGTACAGGAGAGATGCGACCCGCTCGATCATGGGGAGGCCGGTGACGTCCCGCTCGAGCTCCGGGACGCGACCCAGAACGCCAGATCCGAACAGCTCATCGATTCGCTTCAGCTCTCCGCGCTGCATCTCGATCCGGTTGCGGAGGTAGACGGGGATCTCCTGGCTGCCCAGCTCCTCCGGGATGACGCGGTTCACGACATAGCCGCCGATCGGGACATCGAACTTCGCGAACAGCTCGGCAGCGTTGCGGGTGTCGACGAGGATCATCTCTTCCGGCGTGAGGACGAAGAAGAAGGCGGTCTTCTCTCGATCGGTCAGGATCCTCGAGGCGCTGTTGATGCGGCCACGGATGTACTGCAGCTCGCCGAGGATCTGGTCTTCTTCCGCCTCCTTCTGGCGGCGCATCCGCGCGGCCACCTCTTCGTACTCCCGCATCTCCTCCCGCAGGCGCGTGATCTTGGCGATCCACTCGTCGTAGACCTTGGCCATCGACAGGTAGTACAGGGCGTGGCCCAGCGGCACGAGGTCGTAGATGTAGTAGTCGTAGTCACCGGCGACGACGATGTCGACGACCGAGTCGAAGATGGCCGATTCCTCCATGGCCGGCTCCGCCGAGGCGGCCTGGATGTAGTCCTCGATCTCCTGGGGCACCTCGTCCAGCCCATACATGTCGAGGATCTTCTGACGGATCTCCTGCTGGTACTCCTTGATGTGCCGGTCGGCATCGATCTCCTGAGCCCACAGGTTGTCTCGAATGTTCACCGGGCCCTGTCCGAAGATGTCTCGCTCGAAGATGTCCGACAGACTGGCCTGGGGGTCCACCGAGAAGACGAGAACCCGCTTGCCCTGCGCCGCCAGCCACACCGCGGTGGCCGCCGAGAAGGTCGTCTTCCCCAGGCCGCCCTTCCCCCCGAACATGATGTAACGGCGCTCGGGATGGTCACGGAGGGCGGCCGCCAGCGGGGTGGAGCCGCCGATGGCGCCGGGGGCCGACGCCTCCTGGAGGGTCACCCCTAGAACATCGCGTCCGTGAGATCCTTCTCACGGAGCATGCGCCGCTTCCAGGTCGCGATCTGGGGCACGGCGTAGGGCAGCAGCCGAAGCGAGTAGTAGGGCGGCAGGATCGGCACGCCGAGCATGTCGCCCATGGTGGTGAGGATGAACAGGTGCTCCATGCTGGCGCGTGTGCGCAGCGCGGAGCGGGTCATGTCATGGGCAGCCATCCCGTAGGTGATCTCGCGCAGCGCCGAGATCGCCCCACGCAGGCCCGTCTGGCGCTGGGGCTTGTCCTCATCCTCGGCGGGCCGTTCGTGGGTCATGTTGATCGCCCTCCCTATACGCCGTGCAGATGGTATTCGTGTTGATCGGTGAACTCGCGTTCACGGAGGACGCGCCGCTTCCAGGTCACGATGTCGGGCACGACGTGGGGCAGCAGGCGGAGCGAGTAATAGGGCGGGATGACGGGCAGGCCGAGCATGTCGCCAACCAGGGTCAGTAGAAACACGTTCTCGAGTGCCGCGCGGGTCTCGACGGCTTGCCGCGCGAACTCGTACCCCGACATGCCGTAGGCGAACTCGCGCAGCGCGCGCGAGAGTGTTGCCGCTCGGCGCAGGATGGGGTTCACCGGCGAGCTGGCTGCGGGCATCCCATCGAGCACCCTAGCAGACGGCTTGGCGGCAGGCCAGCCCGGGAGGCGTACAGTCCGACCGTGCCATCCTTCGATGCGGTCCTGCCGGCGATCCTGTTCGCCGTCCTCATCGTCGTCCTGCTCGCGTTCACCTTCGGAACCCAGCGCAACATCTCCCGCGGCAACGCGATCCTGCGCTGGCTCCAGAGCGGGCTCCCCCGCCTCGGTCGGCGCACGACCCTGAACTGGCTCGGCAGCTCGGTAGTCCAGCTCCACGTCAGCGACCCCCTCGAGCCGTTCCGCGAGGTGACCGTCATGGCCGTCATGGAGCCCCGCGACGTCCCCATCCTGTGGTTCTTCACCCGGGCCCGAGGGCGGAGGGACGTGCTCATCTTCCGTACCTCGCTGCGGCGCGCGCCGCGGATTGAGCTCGAGGTTGCGGATCCCGCGGCCTGGATCCGCGCCCCCGAGCCAGATGAGGAGGATCGCTGGGAACTCGTCGAGTGGCCCGGAGAGGTCGTGGCCCATGGACGAGGGCATCCGGATCGCGCCCCCATCGAAGATGCCCAGGTGGCGTGGAGGCGCCTCGGCGAGGCGAGCGGGGGCGTCTGGCGACTCTCGGTCCGTCAGACGGTGCCCCACCTGGAGGTGCACGTGCTTCCGCCTGACCTGACCACGGTCTCAAGCGAACCGCTGATCGAGGCCATTCGGGGGCTAGCCGCAGGCGTTGCCGGATAGCAAGCCCCCGGCTTCAGCTCACCGGATTGGTCACCCCGGTGTCGCGGGGACGGGTGCCGCAGGCGCCTCTCCATAGCGGTCCCAGGATCGCCAGGCGTCGTATGCGATGAGCACTGCCGCGACGAAGAGCAGAAGGGCGATCGCGATCATGGCCCAGGCTCCGGCTACCGAGATGGCAGCCATGGTGGGCACTGACGCGATGGTCACGTACAGGTTGTAAGCCGTGACGAGCGTCGCGGCCAGGGTCGTGACGTACATGAACACCATCGGCACGCCTGCGTACGCCGGGTTCTTACCGACCGAACGCAGCCAGACGGTCACCAGCAGCAGACTCAGCGCGGCCAACAGCTGGTTCGCGGCGCCGAACAGCTGCCACAGGTACACCCACGTCCCGGAGAGGACAAGGCCCATCGTCACGACCATCCCCACGATGGAGGAGACGTGCTGGTTCTTGAAGCCGACCCACGTTTCGCCGAGCCATTCTCCCAGCGTCACGCGCATGACGCGGAAGACGAGCTGGACGACGGTGAGCACGATGACCACGAAGGCTCCGAAGCCCAGAGCGGTCCCGAACGGCACACCGATCACCCCGAAGGTGGCCACGTTCACCAGGTTGCCGATACCGGATGCAAATGCGCCGGCGCCTGCGAGCCCGGTAGTGATCGCGACCGACGTCAGCGAAAGCAGGCCCAGGGTGTTCTCCGAGAACATCCCGCCTCCGCCCACCGGCAGGGCGTCCGTCTCGTACTCGAGCTGGCGGGCGGTACCCACCGATCCGAACAGCGCGTGCCAGCCGGAGATGGCGCCGCACGCGATGGTCACGAACAACATCGGCCATAACGGCTGGAGCGCACCACTGGCCAGCGTGGGCTGGAAGCCCTTGAAGGCGTCCAGCTTGAAGGCACCGACGTCGGGGCTGGTGAAGGGCGCAAGAACCGCGCCGATCGCGCTGACCCCGATGACGAGGGCGGTGATCCAGAAGCCGATGTAGTTGACCGGCTGGGCGAAACGCCAGATGGCCATGTTGGCCCCGAGATAGCTGAAGACCAGGAGAGCGATGCTGGCGAGCAAGAAGCTGGGCAGGACGTTGATCTCGCCCGTGTCCGCGTTGTAGGTGGGCGTCGACGGACGAACCCCGTCCACCGCCGCGGGAATGCGCGGATCGGCATTGGTCGGGTCGATCACGGTGTACAGCGGCGCGGTGTTGATCGAGCTGTTGAACGAAGCGACCGTGCCGGCGATGGGAGCCGTGGACCAGTCGGGCGGCGACCCGGCCTCGAACGTGGCGCCGAATGGACCCAGCGCCATGGCGGCCAGGGTAAGGCCGACCGTCACCACGGTTACCGCGACGATGCTGGCCCGCATGCGGTAGATCGCGTAGCCGGCGACGAGCCCCATGATGGCGAGGACGAGGATCCCGAATGGCACGTCCGGCCGCGCCGCGAGGATGGCGGCCATGATGCCCACGAACGCACCGGCGATGAGCAGCAGATAGAAGAAGATGAACACGAACATGATTCGCCGGGTGCGGGGCGAGATCAGCTTGTGGGCCATCGCGCTGAGCGAGTTCCCGTCGTTCCGGACGGCCATCATGATCGCGCTGTAGTCGCTCGCCCAGCCGATGAAGCTGACCCCGATCATGAGCCACAGGATCGAGGGCAGCCAACCCCACAGGTTGGCTGCGGTGATGACCCCCACGATCGGACCGGCGGCCGCGATGGACTTGAAGTGGTATCCGTACAGGACGAATCGGCTGGTCGGCATGAAGTCCGCGCCGTCCATGTACATCCGGGCAGGAGTGGCCCGGTTCGCGTCGGACTGGATGACGACGCGGTCAATGCGGCGGGCGTAGTAGGTGTACGCCAGGTAGATGACGACCGCCCCAATCACAACGATCCAAAGTGAGTTCATGCGTGGGCCTCCCTCATGAGGTGGCTGTGGCGACGCGCTGCTCGATCAGGGGGTCGAGAGCCGAGTAGTCGCTGCCGATGCGCTTCTCGCCGTCGACGATGACGGCCGGGTAGCGGCCAACGCGGTGCCGCACAGAGGCGACGACACCCTCGATCGAGGCCGCGTCGATGACCTCGACTCGGATGCGCGGGCCGAACCGTTGGAGGAGGGTGTGCACCCAGTCAGATAGGACCTGGAAGTCGCGGGCCAGATCGTCCGGTAGCGACTCGGCAGCCTCCTGGCGCCTCAGGCGTTCGCCCAGTCCCATCTCCTGGAACGCCAGCTCGCAATGCTGGCAGTGGTAGAAGGCGGTAGGGGCGTAGGTGATGACCTGGACCGTGACCGGCTTCCCGACGCGCTGCGGGTTGGACACGAATGGGGCCCTCCAACCGCAACGGATTGTGCTCGCGTGGCGTCCCGCGCGTCAATATCTCCGTCGCATGCGCGGTGGGACGCTGAGAGCGTGACGGATAATTCTGGGATGGGCGCGTCCGGGCCGTCGATTCCGCGCATCGCGGTCTTCGGCGCCGGCGCGCTGGGCGGGTACTTCGGGTCTCGGCTGGCGCGCGCGGGAGCCGCCGAGGTCCACCTCATCGCCCGCGGCGATCATCTCGCCGCGCTGCAGGAGCACGGCCTCAGCGTGCGGAGCGTTGACGGCGATTACCGCGTCGACCTGGAGGCCGCCGAGGATCCAGGCGCCATCGGTCCGGTCGACTTCGTCTTCTTCACCGTCAAGTCGTACGACACCCTGGATGCGGCGGCGAGCCTGGCTCCCCTTCTCGCGGACGACACCGCCGTCATCTCATTCCAGAACGGGATCGACAACGAGGACAAGCTGGCAGGCGTGATTGGCACGGAGCACGTGATGGGCGGAACGGCGTATGTGCTCGCCAGCCTCGAGGGCCCCGGCACCGTGCGGCATGCCGGCGGTCCGGGACGGCTGGTCTTCGGCGAGCTCGATGGCCGACGCAGCGAGCGCGGGGAGCGTTTCCTGGCCGCTTGCGTCCAGGCAGGGATTCCGGCAGAGCTTTCAGAAGACATCCGCACCGAGCTGTGGTCGAAATACGCCTTCATCCTCGCCCACGCCGGCATGACCGCAGCGGTGCGCCTCCCGATCGGGGACATCCGCAACTCCAAGGCCGCGTGGCGGATGTTCGAGGCGGTCGTGGAGGAGGCATGCCGGGTGGGCCGGGCAGAGGGCATGATCCTGCCCGACGACCTGGTCGCGCGCCATCTCGCCTTCGCCCAGGGCCTCGTGCCCCAGGGCTACTCGTCGCTCTATCACGACCTGACGGCCGGCCGTCGGATGGAGCTCGCCGCCCTGCACGGCGAGCTTCTCAAGCGCGCCGAGAAACACCACCTGGCGACGCCGGCCAGCACGGCGATCTTCGGCATCCTCGAGCCCTGGGCATTGCGAGCCGAAGATGGCCGGCAGCCGACGTCAGCAGAGGAGGAATGACCGATGGCAGACGGTGAATCCCAGGACAGGAGCACGGATCAGCCCCAACGGCAGCACGCAGTGGTGGTCGCGGGCGAAGGGAAGCCTCGCGAGTTCCTCGGCGTGCCCTTCGACGTGCTTGCAGTCGGCGACCGACTGATGGTGACCCGCATGAAGTTCCGGGCGGGCATGACGGCGGCCAATCATGTCCACCCGCACGAGCAGGCGGGCTACGTCATCAGCGGTCGTTACCGGCAGACCATCTCCGGCACCAGCCATGAGCTTCACCCCGGTGACAGCTACGCCATTCCGGGTGGCATCGAGCACGCCATGGAGGTCCTGGAAGGCGGCGAAGTCATCGACGTCTTTACGCCGCCGCGCGACGAGTTCCGCTGAGACCGGACGCAGCAGATACTGTAACGACCAGCGGCGGCGTCTGCGCCGCGCGGCGGATCACGCGGTCGGGCGTTCGACCTGTTCTCGGCGCCTGCGGTCGATGACGACCCAGCCGAGCCACAGGACCAGGACGACGACGAGGATGGCACCCACCACGGCCAGCGAGTGGATGTCGAGCATTGTCATTTTGGCGAATGCCCACAATGAGATGCCGACCACCACGAGCAGCCGACCGAGCACCGGACGGTCGACCAGCAGCAGCCAGCCGACGCTGAAGATCCACGTGCCGGCCGTGATCGGGTCGAGCGTCTGCCATACCCCGAAGTAGAGAGCGTCCCTGAGCAGCCCGAACGACGCGGCGATGGCCAGCCGATCGGCCGGCGCGGCGGCAGCATAGGCCTCGATCAGCGACGAGCCAGCGGTGGCGAGGATCGCCGCGGCCGCTCCGCCCACGAAGATGTACGCCAGTGCGCCCGTCAGCCCAAGGTCGGCCAACCAGGGCCGCCGATCGCGCAGTCGCCGATGCAAGAAGAGCGCCAGCGGCACCAGCAGCAGGTAGGAATCGAACATGTCGGCCAGCATGACCCAGCGCCAGAGCAGGGCCGCGTCAGGGCCACGGCCGAGGATCGCTTCCGGCCGGAACACGATCGCCTCGAAGTCCCCACCGAACGCCACCAGTGCGGCACCGATCTGGACGATCGCAATGAGGATCGCGAGCGCCACGCCGATGATCGCCAGCCGCCGCAATGCATCGAGATCGGTCATCGATTCCCCTCCGGTTCATGGCTGGCGCGAGGCATACGGAAACGCAGTCCGACAAATGACCCCGGGAGTGGGTATGGTCGGGGCGGGCGGATTTGAACCGCCGACCCCTGCGTCCCGAACGCAGTGCGCTACCAGGCTGCGCTACGCCCCGACCGGGCGCCGCATCCTAGCATCCGGTTCGCGAGGTGCCAAAGAACGAGAGAGCCTGATACGCTGGGACCGATGGCCTCCCACGAGCACGGGGCAGCCGAGGACCAGCGGACCGAGACCTGGCGCAAGGTCCTGACCCTGCCCGGACTCGCGCCATTCGCGCGTTATTTTCGATGGCTGCCGGGCAGCCACCGCTGTCCTCTCTGCCTGGCACCCTATGGCAATCCCTTCGGGCCGATCGTGGGTCGCCTGGGCTTCGGCCGCTCGTCTCGCTACCCGCAACTCTGCAACCCCTGCTTCCGCGGTCTCGTCGACTACCCCGGCGGAGCGGAAGTGTCCATCACGGTTCTCTTTGCCGACGTGCGCGGGTCGACCGGGATCGCCGAGCAGACGTCCGCCGCCACATTCTCGGCGCTGCTTCAGGGCTTCTACACGCTCGTCACCGAGGCCGTGCAAACCGAGGGCGGGATCATCGACAAGTTCCTCGGCGACGGGGTGATGGCCCTGTTCATCCCCTCGTTCACGGAGCGGCATGACGCAGCGAGTGCCCTCGCCGCCGCGCGACGGATCCTCGTGAGCGCGCAGCTGCCTGTTGGCGTTGGCGTGAACACCGGGCCCGCATTCACCGGGTTCCTCGGGCCGACCGCTGAAGTGGCTGGATTCAGTGCGGTGGGCGACGCGGTGAACGTGGCCCATCGCCTGGGCGAGGCCGCGGCTGCCGGAGAGCTCCTCGTCTCGGCCGAAGCCGCGACGCAGGCGGCGTTCGATCCAAACGCCAGCAGCGAGCCGTGGGAAGCCCGGGAGCTGTCCGTCAAGGGCCGCGACCAGACGGTCCAAGCCTGGAGCCTGCACATTCCCGCGCCGCACCTCGCCGCCCAGGCCGTGGCCTAGTCGCCCGAGCCCTCCAGTCGAGGCGCCATCGGTCCAGCACCTATAGTCCGACGCCATGGACCGCCTGCGCGGATGGCTGCGGACGACCGATGCCCAGCTGGTGGGCCTGACGCTCCTGGTCAAGGCCCTCGTATTCGCCTGGGGGCTGGTGATGGTGGCCCTCGTCAACGACCGGCCCGTCGACATCGGTCAGATCTTCTCCATCTGGAACCGATGGGATGCGCCGCACTACCTCGACGTTGCCCTCTTCGGCTACACCAACTACGACCCGGGCAACCTGCCGATGTACAGCAAGCTCGGCGACCTGGACCTGTTCATCGTGTTCTACCCGCTGTTCCCGTGGGCCACGGCGGTGGGGCTGGCCATCCTGCCGGCCCTAGTGGCGCCCATCGCGGTCAGCGCCGTCGCCTCGGTGGCGGCGGTCCTCCTGCTGTACCGGCTCGTCGCCCGCGACTTCGGGGAGCGGATCGGGAAGCGAGCCGCGGTCTTCATGCTCATCTTCCCTACCGCCTACTTCCTGCACATCGGCTACACCGAGTCCCTGTTCCTCGCGCTCGTGCTGGGCTCATTCCTGGCCGCGCGCGGCGACCGGTGGTGGCTGGCCGGACTGCTAGGCGGGCTGGCGGCCCTGACCCGGGTCAACGGCCTGATCCTCATCCCGGCCCTGGCGGCGGAGGCCTGGCTGCAGTGGACCGAGCAGAGGCGGTGGCGCCTGGAGTGGGGCTGGATCGGGCTGGTGGCGGTGGGCTTCGGCGGCTACCTGCTGGTCAACTACGCGGTGTACGGCAATCCCTTCGAGTTCCTGCGGATCCAGGGCGAGCACTGGTTCAAGTCGCTGGCCTGGCCGTGGGAGGGGATCGGCGGCGTGGTCGGGTGGCTCGAAAACGACGATCCGATGAACGCTCTCATGTACGGCGTCACGGAGCTGGCCGGAATTGGCCTCGGGCTGGTGGGAACGGTGGTCGCCGCGCTCCGGTTCCGGCCCGGATGGTTCGCCTGGATGACGGGCAACTGGCTGCTCTTCGTGAGCACCTCGTTCGTCCTGTCCGTGCCCCGATACGCGCTGACCATGTTCCCGCTGTTCGCCTGGTTCGCGCAGCTGGCCGAGCGGCGCTGGCTCGGAATCGTGCTGGGAGGCGTCTCGCTGGCGCTCCTGCTGTGGCTGTCGGCGCGGTTCGCGACCGGCGCGTGGGCCTACTGATGCGGCTGCTGGTCGCAGCAACGTTGACGGCCGCCACGCTCGGGTTGGTGGTGGGCTGCTCGTCAGGCTTGACCGATGGGGGTGGCACCCGCATCACCCTGGGCGATGGATCGACCGCCCTCCAGTGGGGAGACGGGGAGTACGGCGTCGTGCTGGTGCCGGACGAAGGCGAGAGCCCCGAGGACTGGGCGGCCCTGGCGACCGAGATCGCAGCCAACCGGATGACGATCGTGGCCGTGGACGAGGCGGGTGCTACCCCGTCTCGGCTGGCCGCAGCCGCGGACTGGTTGACGGAGCGAGAGATTCAGCGCGTCGCCTACATCGCCTCCGGCGCGCTGGGCGCTGAGCAGCTGGCGAGTTTTGCGGCGGAGGGTGGCGTGCTGGACCAGATCCTGCTGATCTCGGGCGCCTTGACCGATGCCGAGTTGGCGGCGCTGGGGGAACCGCCCAAGCTGTTCGTCGCGTCCGAGGGGGACGCCGGCGGGGTGGCCGCCGCGACGCACATGGTCAAGCTCGCCGCGGGAACCTGGAACGCGCTGCTCTTCGTCCCCGGCGCGGATCGCGGCCCGCTGATTCTCGAGGGAGAGGGCTCCGACGAACTGATCGACGGGGTCGTGGCACGTCTCGAAGAGCGCAGGTAGCAGAGCCGCTGAGGCCCGCGATAGACAGTGCCTCCTACAACGGTCGCCCTCCCTTGCCGATCACCGGCATAACGAAGCGCCGGACGACCTGGAGAAGGGACGGCGCATAGCCGTCGACGTGTGCCGTGTCCCGGATGCCTGCCGTCGCCGGATCCCCGACCAGAAGCGCGAGCGACCCGAGAGCGTTGGCCGCCCTCATGTCGCGCCACGAATCACCGATGACGGCTGCGGTCGAGAAGTCGACATCGGGAAACATTTGGCTCGCCAGCTCGAAGAGGCCAAGCGCCGGTTTCCTGCAGTTGCAAGCGCCCTCGCCATGAGGGCAGACGAGGACGGCGTCAATCCTCGCGCCGGACCGGGTCAGAACCTCGGTCATATGCCGATGCATTCGCTCAAGCTCCGGTGCTGAGACCGCGCCCAGGGCTACCCCCCGCTGGTTCGTAACCACGATCAACCGGATGCCGGCTCGATGCAGGATGCGCAGGGCGGCGATTGAGCCCGGGAGAAACTTGAATTGCTCCCAGGTTTCGACGTAGCCGCCGGGGATACTCCGGTTGATGACCCCGTCCCGATCGAGGAAGACGGTGCCTATTGGGGGTGGGGACACCCGATCAGCGCGCGTCACCGATGCGCCATGTCTGTAGGCCCACGGGTTCGAAGCTGAAATCGGTGACCGTGCAGCCCATCTCGGTGAGCCTCTGGCCAACTCGTTGACGCGTCTCGTTCGGGCAATAGAGAAGCATGTGACCACCTCCTCCTGCCCCGGTCAGCTTGCCGCCGGTGGCGCCTGAATCGATGGCGGCCTGGTAGATGGCGTCGAGCTCCGGGTTGGAAATCTTGGGGGACATCCGCCTCTTTTGAAGCCATTGCTCGTGGAGGAGCCGTCCGAAATCATCCAAGCGCCGCCGAAGAAGGGCGCCTTTCATCTCGATTGCCAGGTGCTTCAGCGCCCGAAGTGCCTCGACGCTCTCTGGTTTCCCCGATCGATATCGCCGTACCTGGTCCTCGATGATTCGTGCGGATAAACGGATACGACCGGTGAAGACCAGAAGGAGGTTGTACTGAAGCTCGTTTTGGACGTCAGCCGGCACGCGGAGAGGGTTCACCACAACGTGCTGGTCGGAGAATTCGATGAAGTTGAATCCCCCGAAGGTTGCAGCATATTGATCTTGGAGCCCTCCCTCGATACCCAGTTCTTGACGTTCAAGCCGGTACGCCAGATCCGCGATCCCGTAGTCGGTCAGCGGTAGGGACTGGTTCTCTTTGAGGACGCCCACCAGGGCAACCATCATCGCGGATGACGCGCCCAAACCGGATCCTGGAGGGGCGTCGGTGTGGAGAAAAAGATCGAAGCCTGCATCCCCCACACCCAGGTGGATTAGGGCAGCTTTGACCAGATCCAGCTTGCCGTCATACCGGAGCCTGTCAGCCGCGCTGTAGGTAACGCTCTGGCCGAAGTCCAGGGACTGGACGGAGACGTGTCCATCGGTCCGAGGTCGCAGGGTGCCGAATGCGTACCGGTTGATCGTCGTGCTCAGCACACATCCACCCTCGATCTCGGGAAAAGGTGGGACATCGGTGCCTCCACCGGCAAAACTCAGCCGCAGGGGCGCCTTCGCGCGAACGAGCGTCAAATCTTCCCCACGTTCGGGCGTCCCGCGGCCACCCTCTGACCGTGCGGACCGCGCACCGCGGCCAGCAGCATCGCTGGGTTTCGTCTCAGAAGCTCGTACGACTCGGGCGTGCCCATGTCAACGAAATACCCATCCGAGACCACACCGCGGAGCCGGTGCGCGGCAGCCATCGCCGGAAGGGTTGCATGTTCGAGCGAGGCTGGGCCGCTGGCAGTTATCCACGGAATAATCTGCCTGCTGCAGGCATAGATCCCGGCGTTGATCGTTGGGACCGACGGCTGCCGCTCCTTCTCACGGATGGCTGAAACCCAACCGTCCCGGCCGACGACCACGGTGCCGAACCGTTCGGCATCTTCGACGCGAGTCAACGCCATCGTAACCAGGGCCTTCTGAGTCTTGGCATCGGTGATGAGCGCGTTCGGATCCAGATCCAAGTACGAATCCCCATTGAGAGCGAGAAACCATTCATCCTCGATCGCCAGCGCGGCTTCGCGCACCGCGCCGGCCGTCCCGAGCGGGCTCGACTCTTCCTTGTACGTTATCGAGACCCCGAAGTGGCTACCATCCCCGAAGTACCCGGTAATTGGGGCCGTCCGATGGCCTGTGGAAATGATCAATCGACGGAACCCGTATCGAGCCAGGCTGAGAATCACGTACTCGAGAAAGGGTCGCCCGTCGACCGGCAGCATGGGTTTCGGCAGTGAGCCACTGACAGAGCGCATGCGCGTTCCCAGTCCGCCAGCGAGTAGGATCGCCAACCCCACGGGCGGTTTCTTTAGGGACATGTCTTGACGGCCATCCGTACAGGGCGCCCTCTTGAGATCGGTCAGGCGGTACGCCGCGGGGCGGGCGCTGTCAGCAAGCGGATCCGAGCTTTCAAGCGATTGCGGCCGTTCCCCGGCGGCTCCGCCCTTGACGTCGGGTGCGGTACGGGAGCGTACACCGTGGCAGTCGCCGCTGACTTTGCGCATGTCGACGCAATAGATGTCGAAGTGGATCGCATCGAGGAGCTCAACGGCTTCCTGAAGGGAACTCAGCTTGCCTCCAAGGTGCGTGCGGCAGCGATGAGCGCCGAACGCCTCGCGTTCCCGAGCGCGTCATTCGATGCGGTGCTGGCGATCGAGGTCCTGGAGCACATCGAGGGGTTGGACGCATCGGTGGAAGAGATCCACCGGGTTTTGAAACCTGGTGGACTGCTGTACGTATCGGCGCCCAACCGTCTGTTTCCGATCGAGACTCACATGGTCCGGATTGGCCGGCATGAGGTCGCCGGCAGGTTCGCGCCTTTCCTTCCGTACGTCCTCCCTCTCCACCGGCGCCTAGCGCGAGCGCGAACCTTCACCGCGCCTGAGATCAAGCGCATCATGAAACGCCATGACCTGGTGGAGGTCGCCCACGACTACGTGATGCCACCCTTCGACAACTGGGCACTGGGCCGGAGATGGTTGAAGCCACTGACCGATCGGCTGGAGCGAGGCCCGTTGCGGCGCTTCGGCGTCTCGATTATCGGCGTCTATGAGAAGCCCAGCGGAGCGGTATGACCCGATTCGCGCCGCCCAGAACCGTAATGATCGCTGGCGTACCGGTCCACGACGTGACATTCGATGAAGCGGCGGATCTCATCGCCGGCTGGGGTAGTCAGGGGTCTGGTGGCTATGTCTACACTCCGAACGTCGACGATATTGTTAAGGCAGCCAAAATGCCGGCGTTCCGCAGCGCCGTCCTCGGCGCGCGGCTTCGGGTCCCCGACGGCATGGGGATTGTCTATGGAGCGCGCATCGCCGGAACGCACCTCCGAGGAACGGTGACAGGTCGGAAGCTACCCATGGCCGTGGGCCAGCGACTGGCGGGCAAGGGAGAGGGCATCGCTCTGTTCGGTGGGCCACCGCAGACCGCGGAGCTCGCGGCAGCAAGCTTGGCTCAGCAAGGCGTCCGCGTCGCAGACGCTTTCGGGCCACCCATGGGGTTCCAGGTTGGCTCTCGCGACGATGCCGCTGCGACGGAACGGCTGAGGGCCAGCGGGGCCAAGGTTGTGTTCGTGGGCCTGGGCGCTCCCAAGCAGGCGCTGTGGATGGAGAGGCGGGCTCGGGACCTCGATGGGGCAGTTCTGGTTGGCGTCGGTGCGGCGATCGACGTGCTGGCTGGCAGGATCGCTCAGGCTCCCGACTGGACGACCCGGATCGGTTTGGAGTGGGCATTTCGGCTTGCCGTGGAACCCAGGCGACTTGCGAGACGTTATCTCGTCGATGACCCGCGTTTCTTCTGGTGGATGCTGAGACAGCGCTGGCGAGGCTCAGCGCCGAGTCGGTGAGGTTGGCCAGGGTCCTGCATCTGACGCGCAGGTACTGGCCGCTCGAGGGCGGAACGGAGCGCTATGTTGGCTGGCTCGCAGAGGCCCAGGTCCGTCGCGGGCACCGTGTCACGGTCGGCTGTCTTGATCGCGATGTAGTTGGAATCCACCGACACGGCATGCCCACCACGGAAATCCATAGGGGCGTTCGAATCCGCCGCCTCGCTGGCTTTGGGAGACATCAATGGACGGTGGTCTTAGATGTGCCGGCTCTCCTGTCGTTGATTGCGGGAGCCGATGTCGTGCACCTCCACGATCTGCGCTTCGCCTTTGCCACCGCCGTCGTGGGCTCAGCGGTCGCGCGACGCCCACTCATCCTCCACACCCATGGGCTGATCTTTCATACCCGCTTCATGGAACGGCTGAAACGTCTCGCCGTCTCGCACTACTTCGGTCCGCTCCTACAGGCCTCTAATGCGATCATCGCGGCCAGCAGCGGATCCGACGCCGCTTTACTTCTCAGCTTGCGTCCGCAACTCGAGTCTCGGGTGCGTGTTGTCGAAAACGCGATCCCAATGGAAACGTACCTGACCATCGATCGACATCCCCAGCGCGGCGAGCTGCTGGTCCTGGGCCGAATCGCGGACTCGAAGCGGATCGACCTGGTTCTTCGGGTACTCGCGCTCATGAAGGATGAAACATGGAGACTGACGATCGCGGGGAGCGGGGAAGCGCGAACGGTGGAGCACCTGAGGGTAGTCGCAGGATCGGTAGGCGTCCTCGATCGCGTTGTCTTCAATCCCGGAGTCTCGGAATCGACGAAGCTTGCCCTGTTGTCGCGCGCGCAGTTGGCGCTCTTTCCGAGCCACGGTGAAGGGTTTGGCCTCGCCCTGTTGGAGGCACTCGCGAGCGGGGTTCCGGTGCTGGCTCAGGACATTCCCGCGCATCGGCTGCTGCTGGATCCAGCGCACCTCACCGACTTTAAAGACACGGTCACGGCGTCACACCAGATGAGGAGGCTCATGGCTGAGCTGCCGTCAGTGCCAGCGGTCCGCCCTATTTCGACCCGCGTTCTGCATTTCGACATGTCCAGGCTGGTGGATGAGATCGAGGAGATTTACCAGTCGCTTGGCCTCGGTATTCGCCCTCCCCAGCAACAGGCAATCCGATGACGCTGGATGGGTATCGAGGTGCTGTCGCTGAGCACCAGAAGGTCGTGGCCGACGTCGAGGCGAACCTTCTGCCCGCGATTGACCTGCTTGCCACCGAGATCTGCGCGGCCCTGGCGGGCGGAGGAAAGGTCGTCGTGTTCGGCAACGGCGGAAGTGCTGCCGACGCCCAGCACTTTGCGACGGAGCTGATCGGGCGCTTTTCGAGTGTTCGAGGCCCATTGGCGGCCATCGCTCTCACGACCGACAGCAGCGCGCTGACCGCAATCGGTAACGACTTTGGCTTTGACGAAGTCTTTGCGCGGCAGGTGGAAGGGCTCGTGCTACCTCAGGATCTCGTTGTTGCGATCAGCGCCTCCGGCCAATCCCAGAATGTGGTGCGGGGGCTCGAAGCGGCCCGACAGCGAGGCGCGGTTACGGCTGCTCTCTGCGGACAAGGAGGGAGACTGGCGGAGATCGCCGACAGGGTCGTTGCCGTACCGTCCCAAACGACAAGCCGGATCCAAGAGGCCCACGCCCTGATCATTCATCTCGTATGCGAAATGGTAGACAGCTGGGTCCGCAGCCGCGATACGGCCTCAAGATCTCGCTGACGCAGAGTCCAGCGACCATAAGGTCCCCATAGGCCGGCAAATCAGCAGCACGTCAACGACTCCGCCACCGGCGCCCAACGCACCCTGCACGCCGAGTTGATCCTTGAGCCGCCGCAGAAATCTGCCCTCCTTATAAGCGGCGACAGGCCTGTACCCGAGCTCCTCAAACCGTCTGAGCAGGCCTGGCCATGGGCTGCCCGCCGATGCGAGGGCAGACTCGTTGAACTCACAAAGGATCGCCGGCCCCTCCCGCCGGAGGGTCTTTCCAGCGCCCGCAAGAACCCGGATCTCCGCGCCCTCGACATCTATCTTCACGAACGACAGACGGCCATTCGGTCTCCCATTTCGAACCAAGACGTCGAGTGACCAGGCTTCAATCTCGATGACGCGGTCGCCCTCTGCCCCATCGACGAGCGAACCATGGCCACTGCTGCCGTCAATCGGCACTCGAAGATGAGCCCGGTGCGGTTCGTCCGACAGGGCACCAGCCAGGATCCGGAGTCCCGGGAGATCGTTGGCTTCCTTAAGTTCTCCTAGCCGCGCGAGGTTAGGCGGAAAGGGCTCAATGGCCCACACCGTCCCCCGCTCTCCAACCAAAGCGCAGAGTTCGGCCGTAGTGATCCCAACGTTCGCTCCCACGTCGATCACCCAGTCTCCGAGTCCGACTAGTCGCCGGAGTTCATTCGGAAGAGCCGGTTTGCCAACGAAACCTAGCGCCTGCATCTCGTCTCCGAACCAGGCCCTGTGGACATACCCCCATCGGTCTCGGTAGGTGAGTTCGAGACCAGGTATGGCCCGATGTAGAGCAGCTGCCAGCAAGTGACGACCACGGATGCGCGTAGCGCGAAGGCCCCAACCGAGCGCCCTCACGAGCACCACCAGGATCCGGCCACCCTGCATCAACGCGAAACGGCGACTGCGAGCAAGCCTGCGCCTCCTAAAGCAAACGCACCGGCCAGCGCGACCGGAGATAGACCCAGTTGCATGTGTGGAATTCTGCGGGCCACGGCCAGGTAAAAGCCAACGAGGACTGCCGCAGAAATCGCCACCCCGACCGCTGCGCCTATCAACCCGTGAATCGAGACCAGCACGAACTGCAAGGCTCCCGAGATGATGATCACGGCGAGCAGGATCTGAGACCTGCGGCGTTGAGCTCCCGCTGCACTCAGGCCAGCACCGTAGGCGTGCGCGGCGAACCGAATTGGAATGGCCAGCGCGAGGACCTGCATTGGTAGCACGGCCACAGCGAAACGATCCCCGTAGAGCCAGGGGATAAGCTGCGGAGCGACGAGGACGATCAGCGTTCCGGTCCCGACGCCGGCGAGGACCAGGGCCCCGGAAAGCATCGTGATCTGGACTGCAAGCTCCGATGGGCCGGCCATCGCGGCGCGGCTTAGCCGAGGATAGGCCCAGCGCCACGCTGCTTCTGGTAAGTAGTCGGTAGCAATCAGGATTCTGAAAGCCGCCTGAAATACGCCAACTGCCGACAGTGGCAACAGGAGGGACACGATGACGACATCCACTTGTGCATATGCCGCTGCAAGAACAATGAAGGCGCCGAAGGGTAAGGAGAGTCGGAAGATGGTGCGCCACTCCCTCGCGCCAGCCGCAAGATCCTTCAGGTCCATCGATCGCCAAAGCAGGACCAGCCCAATGGCCGCCCAAGCCGCGTGAACTACCGCCGCAGCTGCGAAGGCAGCCAAAACCGATCCAGTGGCCGCGGCCGCAGCTAGGAGGGCAGCGGTGCGCAAGACGGTCTCTGCGATGGAGTGAGCCGCGGCAAGCGAAACGCGGTCGCCCGCGATAAGGACTTCCCGAGGAAGGCCGGCGAAGACCTGCAAATGCGCGACGAGAGCGAGGACAAGGAGGAGCGCCCCCGGCGAGTCGCCGAGCGCCAACACTCCTCCAAGGGTGAGTGCTAGGAGCGGCACACCAACCAAGAGCCGCAGGAAGATCAGCGCCCCGAGGTAGTGGCCAGCTTCTCGCGGCCGCTGGGCGAGATCTCTGACCACGAGGAGCCCGTGACCACCCTCCAGCACCGCGGCGAACAGATACGACAAGCTGTAGGCGAGCGCGAAGAGACCGAAGTCGGATTGGGTGAGAATCCGCGCCATGAGAGCGAAGACAACGAGGGTGGAGACTCCCACCAGCGCGCGTGCAACGAATAGCGATCCGACCCCGCGGAGCGCGCCAGCAGTGCTGGCGCCAACGTCATTCAACGGCTCGCCCCGGGCCGCGTATGGACTGGCTGTACGTGCTGTGTGGCAGGCCTGGGTAGCCCATCGCCATATGCGTCTCTCTCGTGGGATATCATCCCGCCCTCCGCTCGGCCAGAGGCGCCGGTGACAGCCACGTTCGCGCAGCGAACTCTTGAAGGGACCGGTCGCATCGCCGTCGGCCGGCAGGAGGCGGCCATCCTTACCGCGGCACTCGCCGCGCTACTGGTGTGGCTGCCTCTGCAGACCCCGATCGCCATCGCCGCGTACCAATACGGAGGGCTGCCCGTCGGGTCAGTCCGGGCGATCCTGCTCTTTAAGGATGCGGCCGTGGGGCTTCTCATTCTCGCGCTAGTTGTCAGGCATGGCCGTAGGTTCCGTTGGCACTGGGCTGACATCTTCGCTGGAGCCTACGTGGGGCTGCTGGTGATCTATGCGGTCGTGCCCCAGGCCCTGGGGTACGGACTCCCATTGCCCACCGTCGCCGCGGCGTTGCGCGAGTTCCTCGTACCGGTCGAGCTATATGTGCTCGGCCGCTTTGCCGTTCAGGCCGGAGCCGTCAAGCACGTGCTCGTGGGTGTGTTCATTGCCGGAGCGGGGTTGGCGGCCATCTTCACCGTCGGGCAGTTCGTCGCGCTCCCCGTAGAGTTCTGGGGTTCAACCCTCGACCTGGTCAG
>JBIOTW010000035.1:0-38524 GCA_044866355.1 Candidatus Limnocylindria bacterium
CCACGGGGTCCAACGGAAGGTCGCCGACTCGGGCCAGGGACAGGCGTTTCAGGCCGCGGTCTGCCCCAAGGAAATGCCCCACGAAGGGACTGGCCGGCGCGGCCAGCAGCCGATCCGGCGTGTCGTACTGAGCCAGGATGCCTCCGACCTGGAGGATCGCGATCCGGTCGGCCATCTTGATCGCCTCGTCCACGTCATGGGTCACGAACACGATCGTCTTGCGGAGGCGGGCCTGGAGGCGCAGTAACTCGTTCTGGAGTCGCTCGCGGCGGATGGGATCCACCGCCCCGAACGGCTCGTCCATGAGCAGGACGCTGGGGTCGGCGGCCATGGCCCGAGCCACGCCCACGCGCTGGCGCTCCCCGCCGGACAGGGCCACCGGGTAGCGGGACCGGTACGCGGCCGGATCGAGGCCCACCAGGTCCAGCAGCTCGTCCGCCCGTTCCGCGATCCGCGACTGGCTCCAGCCCAGCAGGCGAGGGACGACAGCGACGTTGTCTGCCACGGTGAGGTGCGGAAAGAGCCCCACCTGCTGGATGACGTATCCGATCTGGCGCCGCAGCTCCACCGCCGGCAGGGAAGCGACGTCCGCTCCGTCGATCGTGACCCGGCCCGAGGTGGGCTCGACCAGCCGGTTCACCATCTTCATGGTCGTCGTCTTGCCGCACCCCGAGGGTCCGACCAGGACGCAGATCTCTCCTGCCAGGATCTCGAGCGAGAGGTCCGTCACGGCGGTCGGCCCGTTTCCGTAGCGCTTGGTGACGTGCTCGAACGCGACCACCGACCCCGTAGCGATCTGGGCGACTTCGGACGCGCGGTCGCCGGGGGTCGGTGCGAGCGCCGCATCGGTCATGGGGCCGATGATAGGCGGAAGATTCGAACGCTCTGGCTGGCGTAGACCTCCGCGAACAGGTCGCTGCCCGCGAAGTCCACCGGAGCCTCGCAGGTGGGTCCGTGCTCGGCGATGACGTACTGAGCGCCGTATTCTCGCATCAGGGCTGCCGAGGCATTCGCATCGCCGCCGCAACGGATCGCATGGATGACGGCCTCGCGCTGGTAAGGGTCGTACCCCAGGTTCGCGACATACGGTCCAAAGCTGCTGAGCCGCAGCCGTCCCGCCGGGTCGGTGGGGGCAATGATCCATTCATCGGTCACGAAGACCGCCCGCTCGGGGGTGTGGTCGGCGATCCAGGAGGCCGCCGCCAACGAATCGGTGGCCATCAGGAAGTTCTGCGAAAACGCGGTATGGACCGAAGCCAGCACCGGTGAGGCCAGGCTCAACGCCAGCGCTCCCACCACGATCAGGCGGCCCGTTCGGGCCAGGAGCCAACCGGCCAAGACCGCCACCGCGATCCACATCACCTGGAAGTACTTGTTCATGTCGAACGAGACGAAGCTCACCTGCACCACGTTCGGGATGAGGAACAGGATCGCGATCCACAACGCCAGGAAGGCCCTGGCCGGGGTCCGGCGCAACGCCAGCGCCAGGACGGCCAGCCCGAACGGAACGCCGAGGTTGGTGGCGTAGAAGAAGAGGACAGCGCCCGGGCCATCGCCCACCGGCGCGGTTGGCCAGATCGCGACCCAGCGCAGCCACCCCGACCCCGTGGCCTGGCTGAAGGCTGCGGCGGCAAAGGGGAGTGCGGATATGTACGGCGCCGCGAACAGGAGTGCGTTGCGGGGAGCGGTGCGGTCGAACAGGCGCCTCCCGACAAGCACCCAGAGGAAGACGAGCACGGGCAGGACCGGGAAGAAGAAGAAGTGGAATGGCGCCAGGAGGCCGCCGGCCAATCCCGACAGACCGATGAGGCGGGGATGGTCGGCGAACCCGGCCCGAAGTCGCCGGGCGGAGGGCAGCCCGGCCGCGATGAGCAGCACCCCGCCGACCAGCAGAGGCAGGCCGGCGGTCGTGGCGCGGTGCACGAGGAGGCCGGTGGTCATCACGGACGGGATGGAGAAATACGGCCAGCCGCTGAGCCATTGGTTGTCGTAGGCGTGCGTCATCAGCAGGTCCCAGAGCTCGCCCTGGCCGTTTGCCAGGTCGCCGAAGAGCCGCATCCAACCCAGCCCACCTCCGAACGCGACCAGGAACGTGGCCAGGAAGGCGGTGCGCCGAGCGGACCAGTCACGAACCAGGACCAGCGCCAGACCGTGCGCCACCAGCGCGAGTGACCCCGCCAGCAGCGCCGACTGGGCCACGAACACGGGCACCGCGGACAGTCCGATCGTTTCCGCGAGCAGGGCGGCATGGAAGTCGGCGAACCAGTGGTAGATGAGCGGTTCGCCCGCGAAGAACGGGACCTGGGGTGGAAAGTTGCCGGCGTTCACCGACTGGGCGATCGACAGGTGCACGCCCAGGTCGCTCCAGTTCGACCCGCCCACGCTCACCCCGTGTGGACCAACCTGCCACAGGCCGCGAGCGAGGACGGCACCGACCCAGGCCGTGGTGCCCAGCCACAGAAGCATTCCGCCCGGATGGCGAGCTGCGACTCGCCACGCGCGCCGCGCGCCGGTGGCCAGCCAGGTGGCGGGGTGGCTCGTGGACCGCCAGGCCGCCACGGGGATCGGCGCGGCCAGCACTGCCGCGGCGGCGAAGATGACCTCGCGCCCGTACCCGCCGAACAATGTGGCCAGCCACCAGGTCAGGTGGGCCGAGACGGCCACCGAGAGCACCACCGCCAGCCCCAGGCGGCCGGTGGCGGGTATCCGAGCCCGGCCGCGGCATGCCCACCCGACCAATGCCCAGCCCGGGACGACGGTCAGGAACGGCCACACGGTTGCGACGGACACAAGTGGCCAGACCCAGGCGGCCACCAGGCCGATGGCGATTGCCCCGGCGCCCATCGCCGCCCGCAGCGTCCTCATGCGGCCGACGATAGCGTCCGGCCCTGTCCTCAGCCAGATTTGGTGCCCACGACTGCTAGCATCGGCGGGCCATGGAGCCCGATCCGCGCACCCGCCTGATCGAGGATGCGGTGCGCACCCTCCTGGCCGAGGTTGGCGAAGACCCCGACCGACCGGGCCTGCGCGGGACCCCCGAACGGATCCGTCGCATGTACGAGGAGCTCACTGACGGCTACCGGATGGACCCCGAGTCCCTTCTCGATGGCGCCTCGTTCGACGTGGAGTACGACGAGATGGTGGTCGTTCGCGACATCGAGCTGTACTCCCTCTGCGAGCACCACCTCCTCCCGTTCTTCGGCCGCGCCCACGTTGGCTACCTGCCGCGGGGCAGAGTCATCGGTCTGTCGAAGATCCCGCGCGTGGTCGACCTGTTCGCCCATCGGCTCCAGCTCCAGGAGCGCATGACGCAGGAGATCGCCGACTTCCTCATGACCCGCCTCCAGCCCAAGGGGGTGGGGGTCGTTCTCGAGACGACGCACCTGTGCACGGTCATGCGCGGCGTCCGCAAGCCCGGCGCGACCATGGTCACCTCCGCCATGCTCGGCCGGTTCCGCAGCGACGAGAAGACCCGCGCCGAGTTCCTGACCTTCATCGGGCGCTCGTCCGAACGGTAGACCGGACGACCAGAAGGACGATCAGACCGATGCCGTGGGCACCGCTGCTGTCCAACGAGGAGATCGACGAGGTCCTCCGGTCTCACCCGGCCTGGCGGCGCGAGGGGGAGACGCTGATTCGCACGGTCCGCTGCCCCACATTTCGGGACGCGATCGCATTGGTCGTCCAGGTGGCCGATGCCGCCGAAGCGGCCGATCACCACCCCGACATCGACATCCGCTGGCGAAGGGTCACGTTCCGGCTCGCGACCAAGGCCGCGGATGGGCTGACCCATCGTGATGCGGAGATGGCGGACACGATCGACGGGCTCGTGCCGGCCGAGGCGGCCGGACTAGAATCGCCGGGCCGATGACCGCCGACGCGTCTCCCAGACCCATTCGCGTCCTGCTGGCCAAGCCCGGTCTGGACGGCCACGATCGAGGGGCGAAGGTCCTGGCCCGGGGGCTCCGCGACGAGGGGTTCGAGGTCATCTACACCGGCCTGCGTCAGACGCCGGAGATGGTGGCGGATGCCGCCGAGCAGGAGGACGTCGACGTGGTGGGCCTGTCCATCCTGTCCGGCGCCCACATGACGCTCCTGCCGCGGATCGCCGAGCTCATCCGGGCCAAGGGCATGGACGACGTCCTCGTCGCGGCCGGCGGCATCATTCCGGACGCCGACATCCCCAAGCTCAAGGCTGCCGGGGTGGCCGAGGTCTTCGGCCCCGGTACGACCATCGGCCAGGTCGCGGCCTACTTCCGGGAGCACGCCCGTCGGCGTGCCTGAGCCTGCGGAGCGGCTGCGGGACGCACAGGCCGGCGACCGCCGGGCACTGGCCCGGCTCCTGACCGATCTCGAGGACGGGGCGCTGGCACCGTCCGAGCTGGGCGCCCTGTTCGCGGCCGGGCACGACGCCCACCTGGTGGGCATCACCGGTCCCCCGGGGAGCGGCAAGTCGACCCTGGTCAGCGCCCTGATCACCGCCTGGCGGAGCCGCGGCCGGCGGGTGGGCGTGATTGCGGTGGATCCCAGCTCCCCGATGACGGGCGGCGCGATCATGGGTGACCGGATCCGGATGATGGACCACGCCGGCGACGACGGGGTGTTCGTGCGTTCGATGGCCGCCCGCGGCGCATTCGGCGGGTTGGCGGCCACGACCTGGCTCACGGCCGCCGCCTTGGACGCGGTCGGGTACGACCCGGTGCTGATCGAGACGGTCGGCGCCGGGCAGTCGGAGGTCGAGATCGCGTCGCTGGCCGAGACGACGGTCGTGGTCGAGGTGCCCGAGATGGGCGACGAGGTGCAGGCCATCAAGGCCGGCCTGCTGGAGGTCGCGGACGTGATCGTGGTCAACAAGGGCGACCGCCCCGGCGCCGACCGCGCCGCTCGTCAGCTGCGGGCGATGCTGTCCACGGCGGGGGGCCGGGTGGCCCGTCCCGCCTCGCCGGTGATAGTCACGGTCGCCACCCGCGGCGAAGGGATCGAGCCGCTGCTCGAGGCCATCGACGCCCATCGGGCGAGCCGAACGCCGGACCAGGTGCGCTCGCGGGCGGGCGAGCTGCTGCGCCGGGCCGTCGCGACGCGCGCGAACGAGCGGGCGACCCAGTCGCCGGACTGGGCGGGCGCGGTGGCGGCGGTGGCCGACCGACGCGAGGATCCGTTCAGCGCCGCCGACCGGCTGCTCGGCTGACGGCGGCTGCTAGGCTTGACCGCCATGAGCCTGGACCGTGTCTACGTCCTCGGCGCGGGTCTCATGGGACACGGCATCGCGCAGGTCAGCGCGGCCGCCGGGAAAACGGTCACCCTCGCCGACCGAACCGAGGACCTGGCGGCCAAGGGACGGCAGCGGATCGTCGGCAACCTCGCTCGCCAGGTCGAGAAGGGCAAGCTGGAGCAGTCCGCGGCCGACGCCACCCTCGGTCGGGTGGACACCGCCGTCGGCGTGGAGGCGGTGGCGGGCCACGACCTGGTCATCGAGGCGGTCTTCGAGGACGAGGCGCTCAAGCGCGAGACGTGGGCCGCGGTGACCGACGCCGCCGACGCGGACGCACTCTTCGCCACCAACACGTCCTCGATCAGCATCACCGCCCTGGCCACCGCCACCGATCGGCCGGATCGATTCATCGGCCTCCATTTCTTCTCGCCGGTGCCGGTCATGCGCCTCATCGAGATCATTCGTGGCCTGGAGACGTCGGACGCCACGGAGGCGGCGTGCCGGTCTTTCGCCGAAGAGCTGGGCAAGACGGTCATCGCCTCCCGCGACTATCCCGGGTTCCTCGTCAACCGGATGCTCGGCCCGTTCATCAACGAGGCGATCTTCGCCCTGATGGAGGGGACGGGGACGGCGGACGAGATCGACACCGGCGCGCGTCTCGGCCTGAACCACCCGATGGGCCCCCTGGAGCTGAGCGACTTCATCGGGAACGACGTGATGCTCAACGTGATGGACGTGCTGCACCGGGGATTCGGTGACCCGAAGTTCCGGGCGGCGCCGCTCCTGCGCCAGATGGTGGCGGGTGGGCACCTGGGTCGGAAGACGGGTCGCGGCTTCTATCGGTATGACGAGCAGGGCAATAAGATCGGCTGACCCCGACGAGAGGAGACCCCGATGACGACCGCGGCGCCTGCCCCACCCGCGAAGGCCACTGCCTCTGTCCCCGCCGGCGGGAAACGGATGTGGAACGAAGTCGAGCCGCTCCTGATGCCCGACGAGCAGAAGGCACGCAACGTGCTGGAGCTCATCCATCGGTCCGTCGAGCGTCTGCCCGACAAGGAAGCCCTGCGCTGGAAGCTGCCCAAGGGGCGCCGGGAGGATTCGGCGAAGCAGCCCGAAGGGCCGGAAGGGGCCTGGGTGGGCCGCACCTACGCCGAGTTCTGGGATTGGGTGACGCGTGCATCCATCGGCCTCCAGGGGCTGGGGATCGCGGACGGCGACACGGTCTGCATCATGTCCCGCACCCGTCCGGAATGGCTGGTCGCGGACCTGGCGACCCTGGCCCTGGGCGCGGTCACCTGTCCGATCTATCCCCAGACCGAGCCGGGTCAGGCGGCGTTCATCATCAACAACGTGGGAGCCAAGCTGGCCTTCGTCGAGAACGCCCAGATGGCCGCCAAGGTGGAGTCCATTCGCGCCGAGTGCCCCACCCTGCGCCACGTCGTGACCTTCGACGCTGCCGGCAAGTTCGCGGCCGGGACGCTGACCCTGGAGGACCTCGCCGCGCGAACCGTCGACGCGGCGCAACGCGATGCCTGGGAGGCGCACTGGCGGGCGATCCCCCGGGACCACCTGATGACGATCATCCACACCTCGGGGACGACGGCCAACCCCAAGGGCGCGATGCTCAGCCACGGCGGGGTCCTGTACAACTACGAGGCGGCGGTCCAGATCGTCGATTTCTACGAGTCCGACCTGTTCCTCTCGTGGCTGCCGCTGTCCCACATCTTCGAGCGGCTGACCGGCGAGGTCATCCCGCTGGCCCACGGGTCGACGGTGGCGTATGCCGAGCCGCTCATCGAGCGCCTGGCCGACAACATGGTCGAGGTCCGGCCCACGGTGATGGCCGCGGTTCCCCGCTTCTACGAGCGGGTCTACGGCCGCGTCCTGGCATCGGTCGAGGCCTCGCCGCCACTGCGGCGTCGCATCTTCCACTGGGCCATCGGCGTGGGGCGCCAGCGCTATCAGAACCACCTCGCCGGCAAACCGGACAGCGTGCTGCTGAAGGTCCAGCACGCCATTGCCGACCGGCTCGTCTACCACAAGGTCAAGGCCCGGACCGGAGGCCGGGTCCGCTACTTCGTGTCCGGCTCCGCGCCCCTGTCCCGCGAGGTGGGCGAGTTCTTCTACGCCCTGGGGAGTCTCATCCTGGAGGGCTACGGGCTGTCGGAGACGAGCCCGCTGGTGAGCATCAATCGGCCGGGCGACTTCGTGTTCGGGACGGTGGGCCGCCCATCCCCGGCCACGGAGGTCCGCATCGATCCGGAGACCGGGGAGATCCAGGTCCGCGGCCCGCAGATCATGGTCGGCTACCTCAACCAGCCGGAGGAGACGGCCAACGCCATCGACCCCGACGGCTGGTTCCATACCGGTGACGTCGGGGAGCTGGATCCCATCGGGCGCATCAAGATCACCGATCGGCTCAAGAACATCATCGTCCTGGCCAACGGCAAGAACGTGTCACCCGGACCCATGGAGGCCGCCCTCTCGGCCAGCAAGTACATCGAGCAGGCCGTCATCCTTGGGGACCGCCAGCCGTACACGGGGGCGCTGATCGCGCCCAACTTCGACGAGCTCATGCCCTGGGCCGAGGCACATGGCCTGGGGGGCATGTCGCCCGAGCAGCTGGTCGAGGCGAAGCCGGTCCGCCAGCTCATCGAGGCGGAGGTGCGGGACCTGCTGGATGACTTTGCCGTCTTCGAGCGTCCGCGGCGGGTCGCGCTCCTGCCCCGCGCCCTGTCCGAGGAGAACGGGGAGCTGACCCCCACTCTGAAGACCAAGCTGCGAGTGGTCCAGGAGAACTGGCCCGCCCAGATCGATCGGCTCTTCGAGGACGAAGCCCCGCCGACCTAGCACTCGACTGCCCTGCCTACCGACTGCCCTGCCTACGCCTGGCCCCGCCTGGCCCCGGAATTCACGCCAGGTGGCCATGAGGTCGGGGACGGTTGTCAGATTCACGCCATGTGGCCGCAGCGGCGCGAGAACGTGTCACATTCACGCGAGGCGCCCGTCAGGTCCCCTGCCGCAGCGCCCCGCCCGCCTCATGGTCACTCGGTGTGAATTCGCCACTTTCTCGGGTCAAAAGAACCGGAGGCGCCGGCGAAGACGGGCGCAGGACCGATCCGGCCCGGTCGATACAGATTCTGGCTAGCATTGAGCCGATGTCTCCCGACGTCTTCATCCTGTCTGCTGCTCGAACGCCCATCGGCAAGTTCGGTGGCGGCCTGTCCACGGTTCCCGCCACCGACCTGGGGGCGGTTGCCATCCGGTCTGCGGTCCAGCGCGCCGGCATCCCCGGGGAGCGGGTGGACGAGGTCTTCATGGGCCAGGTCATCCAGGCCGGCGCGGGCCAGGCCCCGGCTCGCCAGGCAGCTCGAAAGGGTGGACTGCCCGACTCCGTGAGCGCCACGACCGTCAACAAGGTCTGCGGCTCCGGCCTGAAAGCGGTGATGCTCGGCGCCGCCTCGATCAAGGCAGGGGACGCCAGCGTCATCGTGGCCGGGGGCATGGAGAGCATGAACCTGGGGCCCTACCTCCTGCCCGGGGCGCGCGCCGGCTATCGGCTCGGCAACCAGGAGCTGGTGGACGCGACGGTGTACGACGGCCTGTGGTGCAGCGCCTGCGACGTGCACATGGGCATTCACGCCGAGCGGGTGGCGGCCAAGCACGGCGTCAGCCGCGAAGCCCAGGACGAGTTCGCGCTGCGCTCTCACCAGCGCGCCCTGGCTGCCCAGGCGTCGGGCGCGTTCGCCGACGAGATCGCCCCGGTCGAGGTGCCCGGCAAGAAAGGCCCAACCATGGTCGACACCGATGAGGGGCCGCGCGCCGACACATCGTTGGATGCGCTGGCCAAGCTCAAGCCAGCCTTCCAGACCGATGATGGGACGGTCACCGCCGGCAACTCGCCGGGCATCACCGATGGCGCCGCGGCCCTGGTCCTGGCCTCGTCCGAGGTCGTCGAGCGCGATGGACTGAAGCCGATGGCCCGGATCACCGGCTATGCCCAGGCCGACGTCGCCCCCGAGTGGCTGTTCGAGGCTCCGATCGGGGGCGTGCAGCGCTTGATCGATCGGGTTGGCGTGCCACTCGCCGACTTCGACCTGATCGAGATCAACGAGGCCTTCGCGGCCCAGGTCCTGGCCGACGGCAACGCCCTGGGATTCGACTGGGACAAGGTCAACGTCAACGGCGGCGCGGTGGCGTTGGGCCACCCCATTGGGGCATCGGGGGCGCGGGTCCTGACCACCCTCCTGTATGCCCTCCGCCACCGCGGCGGGAAGCGCGGCCTGGCCACCTTGTGCCTGGGCGGAGGGGGAGCGGTGGCCCTGGCCGTGGAGATGGCCTAGGCGCTCGGCGTGGCGCAACGCCGCTCGTATAATCGGCGGGCTTTTTCTCCGCGGAGCCATCGGCCCGCTATCCATCGGCCCACAACGGAGAGCAAACGCCCAGCCATGACCGACCACCAGTCTGTCGCCGAGGCACCCAACATCTGGGCCGTCGCCCAGCAACAGTTCGACGAGGCCGCCGAGAAGCTGGATCTCGATCCCGGCCTGCGCCGCGTCCTCCGGGTTCCCAAGCGGGAGCTGACGGTCCATTTCCCGGTGACCATGGACGACAAGCACGTCGAGGTCTTTACCGGGTACCGCGTCCAGCACAACCTCTCGCGCGGGCCGGCCAAGGGAGGGATCCGATACCACCAGGACGTCACCCTGGACGAGGTACGGGCCCTGGCCATGTGGATGACCTGGAAATGCGCGGTGGTCAACATCCCCTATGGGGGCGGCAAGGGCGGGGTGGTGGTCGACCCCAAGAAGCTGTCCGCACAGGAGTTGGAGGGCCTCACCCGGCGGTTCACGACCGAGATCAGCCCGCTCATCGGTCCGGATCGAGACATCCCGGCCCCGGACGTGAACACGAACGCCCAGACCATGGCCTGGATCATGGACACGTTCTCGATGCACAACGGCTACACCATCTCGGGCGTGGTGACCGGCAAGCCCATCGCCATCGGCGGCTCGTTGGGACGCAACGAGGCCACGGCCCGCGGCGCCGTCTTCACCCTGCAGCAGGCCTCGCGCCAGCTGCACCTGCATCTGGAGGAGGCGCGGGTCGCGATCCAGGGCTACGGCAACGCGGGATCCATCGCCGCCCAGCTCCTGGCCGCTGAAGGGTCGACCATCGTCGCGGTCAGCGACTCGTCCGGAGGCATCCATAACGCCGCCGGCCTGGATCCGGCCAAGGTGAGCGCCTGGAAGCAGGAGCACGGCACGGTGGCCGGCTTCCCCAGCGCGGACGAGGTCAGCAACGAGGAGCTGCTGACCCTGCCCTGCGACATCCTCATCCCCGCCGCCCTGGAGAACCAGATCACGCGCCGGGTCGCGGAACGGATCCAGGCCAAGATCGTGGCCGAGGCGGCCAACGGCCCCACCACCCCCGAAGCGGATGAGATCCTGTACGACCGCGGGATCTTCCTGATCCCCGACATTCTGTGCAACGCCGGCGGGGTCACGGTCAGCTACTTCGAGTGGGTCCAGGACATGCAGTCGTTCTTCTGGACCGAGGCCCGGATCAACGAGAGCCTGAAGGAGATCATGGATCGGGCCTTCGAGGCGGTTCACCGGATGAGCGACCTGCACGAGGTCCACATGCGGACCGCGGCTTACATGGTGGCGGTGGCGCGAGTCGCCGAGGCCACCACGCTGCGGGGGCTATACCCGTAGAGCCGATGTTGGATCACGAGGAGCGGTTTCTCTTCCGGGAGGAAATCCTGACCCTCAGCAACGCGCTGTCGGAACCGGGACAGCTGGACAACGTCGAGGACCTGCTGGCCGACGTCACCACCAGCCCGCGGTTCGACGCCGACGTCTTCACCCTGGAGCGGTCGCTGCAGGTCATGCTCGGCAACCGGGCCGGGTCCACCCTCATCGGTCTGTTGACCGTCACCCGCGAGGTCTTCGAGGAGGTCGGCCAGATCGGCCTGGCGCCCGAGATCGGGGAGCGGATCGTCAGCTGGCGAGCTCGGTTCGGGCTGGCCATCGACAACGCCCTGAACTTCCTGAACAACCCGGACGGCATCCAGGGCCACAACTTCGGGACCCAGGTCCTCCACGGGGAGGCCGGGTCGAGCCTCCAGGGACGCCTGACCCTGGTCCGCTATAACAACGAGCCGCAGTTCTTCATCGCTGATGCCGACATCCTGCTCAACATCGCGGCCGATCTCATGGAGCGGCTGGGGGAGCACCTGGAGTCCGACATGGTGGACGCCGAGCTGGTGGCGCGGCTTCGCGAGGCGGTTGAGCGCATCGAGCGCCGCACGGGCGGGGGCGCGAGCGGCGCGCGGAGCGGGGGCGGTACGTCGGGCAGCGGCTCCGGCAGCGGTGGCAACGAGGGGTAGGGGAGGCCAAATCCATGTCAGCCGTGCACTCAACCACGACGCCGGTCCTGCCGTTCACGGACAACCCCGAAGCCAACCGGCTGCTGGGCGAGGATCCGCTGGCCCTGCTGATCGGGTACGCGCTCGACCAGCAGATCACGGTCCAGCACGCGTTCAACGGCCCGTGGGAGCTCCGGCAGCGACTGGGCCACCTCGACCCGGCGCGGATCGCGACCATGGACCCCGCTGAGCTGGAGCGTGTGTTCCGCCAGCGGATGGCTCTCCACCGGTACCCGGCGGCCATGGCCCAGCGGGTCGCGGCGCTGTGTCGGGTGATCAGCGAGCAATACGGCGGCGACGCCACCCGCATCTGGCGCGAGGCCCGCGACGGCGCCGACCTCGAGGCGCGCCTGCTGGCGCTGCCGGGGATCGGACCCATGAAGGTCTCCGGGCTGCTGGCCATCCTCTCCAGGCGCTTCGGGGTCGAGCTGCCCGGGCTCGGCGAGCGGCTGCCGACCTGGCCCACCCTCGGCGACGTGGACACGCCCGAGGCGCTGGAGGCGTATCAGGCCAAGAAGCGGGCCCACAAGGCGGCGATGCGGGCGGCCGGTGAGGCGAGCGGCGCCGCGACGAGGCGGAGGTAGGCGCGGCCAAGAATTGGCCCGGCGCCGCCAACGAAAAGGAGGCCGGACGTGGGCACTCGCCGGCCTCCCCAGCCCATCCTACCCATCCGCCAGCCCCGGTCAGTAGTACTTTCGGTAAGGCGGAGCGTCCCGCCTCAGGGCCAGCGGCGTGCCCGCATCAGGTCAGGGGCGCGTTGTCCGTGAGCCGCGTGCGGCCGATCCACACCGCGGCCATGGCCAGCGCCGGGCCATCGACCCGGGACAGCTCGGCCAGGGTCTCCGCGTCGGCCACGCTGACGTAGTCCACGCGGGCCAGGGACTCGGCGCTGATGTGGTCCGTCATCCGCGCCCGGAGCACCTCCGCCGACCGCTCGCCGCCCAGATGAGCCGCCTCCGCCGCGGCGATGGCCGCCGAGAGGCAGGTCGCCGCGTGGCGCTCCTCAATGGACAGCTCCATGTTCGCGGCGGAAACCGCCAGGCCGTCCGGATCCCGGGCGATGGGGCACACGACCAGCTCGACGTTGACGAACAGATCGCGCAGCATGCGCTGGACCACCACCACCCGCTGCGCATCCTTTTGGCCCAGGTACAGGCGGGCCGGGCCCACCAGGTGGAGCAGCCGCATGGTCGTGGTGGCGACCTCGTCGAGGTAGCCGGGCCGCGACGCGCCCTCCAACCGGCCGGTCAGCCCGTCCACGGTGACCCGCGTGACGTGCGGAGGGCCGACGGTCTGGGGCGACGGGAGGAAGGCGAGGTCCACCCCCTCGCCTTCGAGCAGGGTCAGGAGCCGGTCCTCCTCGGTGGCCGCGCCGGTCGGATCCGCCTGGTTGCTGACGACGACGCCGCCGTCCGACTCGCGCGCGCGCCGCACCAGCGACAGCTGGCCCGAGTGCACCAGGCCGGTGGTGGGCACGAAGCCGATGGCGTGGCCCGCCTTTCGGAGATCGAGGATCGCGTCCCGCAGCTGATCGACGCCGCGGACGACCTCCACGCCTAGCTGCCCTGTTGGCGGGGACGGCGAGGGGTGCGGGGGCGGGCGGATGAAGCCGTGGTACGGGCCGGAGTCCGGGCCGGGTGCCCGGCCCGGTAGCGATCGGCGATGAGGTCCCACAGCCGTTCGGCGACCTGGCGCTTGGGGAGCATCGGCCAATCGGTCAGGGCGCCCTCGACCCCGAACACCACGACCTTGTTCTCTTCGGAGCCGATGGCGTCGAACGGACCGCCCACCTTGTTGGCGACGATCAGGTCCAGTCCCTTGTCGCGGAGCTTGCCGGTGGCGTTGGCCTCCAGGTCGTCGCTCTCCGCGGCGAAGCCCACCAGGAACGGGCGCACGTCGTCGGGCATCTCACCCACTTCGGCAATGATGTCCGGGTTGGGGACCAGGTCCAGCCGGAGGGTCTCGGCGCCGCGCTTGATCTTGCGGCCGCTCGGCTTGGCCGGCGCATAGTCCGCCACGGCCGCGGCCATGACCAGGATGTCGGCAGCGGGCGCGATGCGCAGGACCGCCTCGCGCATGGCCGCGGTCGTCGTCGCGTCCACGACGTTCACGCCTCGCGGCGAGGTCACTGACAGGGCCCCGGCCACCAGCGTTACGGCCGCCCCACGGTCGCGGGCAGCCTCCGCCAAGGCCACCCCCATCTTGCCGCTGCTGCGGTTGCCGATGAAGCGCACCGGGTCGATGGGCTCGCGGGTTCCGCCGGCGCTGATCGCGACTCGCAGCCCGTCCAAATCCCCGGCCCGCGCGAAGAGGCGCTCGACCGCCGCCAGCACCGTCTCCGGCTCGGCCAGGCGACCGATGCCCGTCAAGCCGGATGCGAGGGCCCCGACCTCGGGCTCGACCACGAGGTACCCGAACCCTCGCAGGGTCTCGACGTTACGCTGGGTGGCCGGATGGGTCCACATCCCGGCGTCCATGGCCGGGGCCACCACGACCCGGGCTCGGCTGGCGGACACGATGGCGGTCACCGCGTCGTCCACCAGCCCGGCCGCCAGCTTGGCGACCAGGTTGGCGGTGGCCGGAGCGAGGACGATCGCATCGGCCGCCTCGGCCAGCTCGACGTGGGCGATGTGCTGGTCGGGGTCGAGCGCCATGACGTCGGTGACTACCGGTCGGTGGGTGAGCGAGGCGAAGGTCAGCGGCGTGACGAACGCGGTCGCGGAGGGGGTCATGGCCACGTCCACGATGGCTCCGGCGTTCATGAGCTGGCGAACCAGGACCGCGGCCTTGTAGGCCGCGATGCTCCCGCTGACACCAACCACCACCCGGCGGCCGACCAGGGTCCCGTTCCTCGCGTCGGTCATCTGCCGCTTGTCCCTGCGTCGCTCGACCCGGCGCGGGGGATTCCAGCGGCGGCCGTCGCCCCTCGCTGGAGAAGTTCGTACGCATATCGGATCCCGCGCAGGGTGAGCTCCGGCTCCACCCGGTCGATGCCGGGGACATCCGCCAGCCAGGGCTGGAGTGCGAAGCCGCCGGTTGCCACCACGGTGACCCGCGCGTCGGCCGGCGAGCGCTCCACCAGCTCCCCGCGCAGGGCGGCGAGGAGGCCGCTCAACAGGCCGATGTAGCCGTTCACCGTCCCGCTCTGCATGGCGTGCACCGTATTCGCGCCGATGGCACGTGGCGGGCGTCGCAGCTCGATGCGAGGCAGCTTCGCCGCACGCCCCACCAGCGCGTCGACCGACGCCCCCAGGCCCGGCGCGATCGCTCCGCCGAGGTACGCGCCTTCGGCGCTCACGACGTCGAAGTTCGTGCTCGTGCCGAGGTCGACCACGATGGCCGGCCCGCCGAACTCTTCTCGCGCCGCCAGCGCGTTCACCAGCCGGTCAGCGCCCGCCTCCGCCGGCCGGTCGATCTCGATGGAAAGCACCCCGCTCAGGGCGGCCGCGTCCACCACCAGCGGGGTCACGTCGGCGCGACGGGCCAGCATGCGCTGCCAGCCGGGCACCAACGGCGGGACGACACACGCCAGCGCCGCGGCATGCACCGCATCCAGGCGATGGCCGTCCAGGGCCAGCAGCTCGGCCACCAAAACGGCGAGCTCGTCATCGGTCGCCTGGGGATCGGTCTCGGCATGCCAGGCGCCGACGATGACGTCGTCCTCGAACAGCCCGAGCGCGGTATTCGTGTTGCCGATGTCGGCGGCCAACAATCGCATCAGTCAAACATCGTAACAGCCGTTTGAGACGCTTCTCCCGATGCTAGACTCCGCCAGATCCCGCAGGAGCCACCGATGGAGCCCACGCCCGGACAGCGCGCCAAGCTCTACATCAACACCGGTCTGGTCACCGACAAGAGCGACATCTACAACATCCTGCGTCCGCTGCTGAAGCAGACCGTGACGTACGCCTACTACCGGGGAAACCAGGTCGCCAGCGGCGGTACGGGCTGGGTCGAGCGACTCGTCGTCGACCACCCCGAGATCGCGTCGTATTTCACGCCGCTGTCCATCTGCCTGAACCTCGACTCCTTCGACTACCTCCAGTTCGACACCACGTCGGACCAGCTGCTGACCTACACCCTCGTGATCGGCACCGAGAAGGTGGTGATCGAGTTCGCGCAGACGGCCACCGAGATCGGCATCGAGGAGGATGCGCCGATGCGGGCGCCGGCCACCGCGCCGGACGACCTGGCGCTCGATCCGGACTTCATCCAGATGGAGCTGCTGAAGTCGCCCGATGCCCCCGACGAGGACGAGGACGGCTAGGCGGGGCGCTCCGCCCCACGAGCGCAGCGTTCTTCCCAACGGTCTCCGCGTGGTCAGCCAGACCATGCCGCATGCCCGATCGGTTTCGGTGGCGATGTTCGTGGGTGTCGGCTCGCGGCATGAGGCCGAGGGGGAGGCCGGCCTCTCGCACATGGTCGAGCATCTCGCTTTCAAGGGGACCCGGGCCTATCCGGCCCCGGGCGCCCTCTCGGAGGCCATCGAGGCCTGTGGCGGGACGGTCAACGCATCGACCGATCGAGAGCTGACGGTGTACTCGTCCCGGGTGCCGCGGAGCCGCGCCGATCGGGCCTTCGAGGTCGTCGCCGAGCTGGTCCTGCACCCGCTCCTACGCTCCGTGGATCTCGTCGCCGAGAAGCCGGTCGTCATCGACGAGATCCGCGCCTACATCGACTCTCCGTCCGACCACGTCTTCGCCCTCTTCGACGAGCTGCTGTTCGGGGCCCATCCGCTGGGGCGCGAGATCGCGGGCACGCCACGCAGCGTCCGTCGCACGACGCACGCCGACGTCGTGAGCCACTGGCGGCGGTGGTATGTCCCCAAGCACATGGTCCTGGCGGTGGCCGGCGCCATCGACCACACCACCGTGCGTCGAACCGCGCGGGGCTGGTTCGACCGGGAATCGGGGAACGGCCGGGTTCGGGCCACGGCGTCGTCAGGCCCGCGGCGCCGGAAGCCGGCTGGCCTGTCCACACCACGACCCATCTCCCCGGGCGCGGTCCGGGTTGCGTTCCGACGCCTGGCCCAGGGCAATCTGTGCCTGGGCATGCCGGGTGTCTCGCGCACGCACGACGACCGCTGGGCGCTGGACCTGCTGAGCGCGGTGCTGGGTGACGGCATGAGCAGCCGGCTTTTCGTCGAGCTGCGCGAGCGCCGATCGCTGGCCTACGACATCGGCACCTTCGCAACCTCGTACTCCGACTGTGGGACGGTCGGCATCCACGCCGGATTCGATCCATCCCAGTCGACCGCCATTATCCGCGCCGCGCTCGAGCAGCTCGAGCGGGTGGTCCAGGATCCGGTCCCCCAGACCGAGCTCGAGCGAGCGCGGGCCTACACGCGCGGGCGGATCGAGCTGCGCCTCGAGGAGTCGAGTGCCGTTGCCGCCTGGCTGGGCACCGGCGAGAGCCTCCTGCCGCGGATCCTCACCGTCGAGGAGGTCGTCGAGCGCCTGGAGGCCGTGACCCCGGACGACCTCTTGCGGGTCGCGCGCGCATACCTTCGACCCAGCCTCGCGCGCATCGTCCTGCTGGGCCCGTTCCGCGGCCGGCGTCGAGTGGAGGCGCTGCTGGCCGCATGACGACCGAGACGGGGATCGACCTCGTTCCCGACCAGCTGGCGCTCGCCCGCGCCCAGATGGACTCGGGCCAGTACGGCGTCGTGGAAGGCACCCTTCGCCGCCGGATCGCGACCCTCGAGGCGACGGGGCGCAACCCGGAGGAGCTGGATGCCGCGCGCGCCCTGGTGGCCGAGGCCCTGTGGCGCTCCGGGCGGCCGGCGGCGGCCTACGACGCGGTCACCGCGGTCCGTCCGCGTGGCGTCGAGCGCCGACGCGCGATCACGATGATGGTCGAGGCGGAGGGCCTGGCGGCAATCGGCGAGATCCGGCAAGCGGAAGGCCTGCTGGAGCGAGTCGTCAATGCGGTCGGCGCGGACGAAGCCTGGCGCCTCCGGCGGGGGGCCCCGAGCCGGCTGGAATGGCCGAATCCCTCGTGGGCGGGGCCGAGCACGGCCGCGAGTCCTGAGGCGTCGCCGGCAGAGGACCGCCTGGGCGCGGCGGCCATCGCCTACGGCGAGAACGACCTGGTCACCGGCGACCGCGAGCTGACCCTGGCCCTGCGCCGCGACCTGCGGATCGCGGCCGCCGGAATCGTCCTGCTGGAGCCCAGCCTGGGGCCCCAGCCCAGCGCCGAGCGTCTGGTACTGTACGGCGACCTTCTCCGCGCGGCGGGTCGAGAGCGAGAAGCGGCCGCCGCCTACGACCGAGCCGCCCGGACCTAGCCCGCGCCTGAGGAGACTGCCTGCCATGGAGCGCACCCTGGTCCTGGTAAAGCCGGATGGCGTCCAGCGCGGACTGGTGGGAGAGATCCTCGGTCGGCTCGAGCGCAAGGGCCTCAAGGTCATCGGCCTGCGCATGCTGGGGGTGCCGCGCGACATGGCAGAGCGCCATTACGCGGTGCATGCCGGCAAGCACTTCTACCTCGGGCTGGTCGAATTCATCACGTCCGGTCCGGTGGCTGCCATCGCGGTGGCCGGGCCGGACGCGGTAGCAGTCGTGCGCCGGCTGGTGGGCCACACCATGCCCAACCAGGCCGATCCCGGAACCATCCGCGGCGACCTGGGGGTCAGCGGCCTGCGCAACCTCGTGCACGCGTCGGACGCGCCCGAGACGGCCGAAGCCGAGCTGGCCCTCTGGTTCGAAGCCGGAACCCTGCTCGACTACGAGCGGGCGGCCGACGCCTGGATCGTCGCCGAGGAACCGCTCGGGGGCTGAAGAGCCCGGTCCGACAACCGCCGGACCCACCATTCGTCCCGGACCAACCATCCGTCCCGGACCAACCATCCGTCCCGGACCAACCGCTCAGCCTCCGCCTCGTCGTCCAGACCGGGGTAGTCCGGCGACCCGAACAGCGTCATCCGGTTGAGCGGGAAGTACCGGACGAAGGCACGGCCCACGATGAGCTCACGCTCGATCGGGCCGAAGAAACGCGAGTCCTGGCTGTCCGGGCGGTTGTCGCCCATGACGAACAACTGACCGTCGGGAACGATCCATTCGGTCGTGCCCTGGGCGTCGCGTGGGAGCGTGGGCGCCGGCTGCCCATCCACCCCGGTCACCAGGTACGGCTCTTCGAGGCGCACCGGCACGCCTCCAGCAGGAATGATGAACACCACTCCGTTCTCGAGGCGCACCGTCTCGCCGGGCAGGCCGATGACGCGCTTGATGAACGGCACGCCGCCCTGCTCGTATCCCGGCGGCGGCTCGAATACGACGACGTCGCCTCGGACGTAGTCGTTCCAGCGCGGCGTGAGCTTGTCGATCAGGACGTAGTCGCCCGGCTGGATGGTGGCCACCATCGAGTTCTGCTCGACCTCGAAAGGCTGGGCCACGAAGTTGTGGATGAGCAGATAGATGACTGCCGTCAGGACGACCGTTTCGACGATCTCGAGCAGGCAGCCGGCACCCCGGCGCGCCGCGGAACGGTCGTCGCCAGTCGGTCCCGCGGCCGGCTGCACGTAGGTCAAAACGGGCGAAAGCATAACCCGGTTGACCCTGCGAACGAGCCCGCGCTACCATGAGACGCCTCGCTGGCGGGACCTGCGAATCGGCAGTCTCGCCGGCGTTTCGTGTGTGTCCCACTCGTTTCGAAGCGCCCCTGGGCGCCGTCGCCCAACCCGTCATGGAGGCTCCATGCAGATCCAGCCCATCACCTGGGTGATTCCGGTCGCCGGACTGGCCGCGGTCGCGTTTGCGTTCTACCTCGCTCGCGACGTTCTGCGCCGGGATACCGGGACGACGGCCATGCGGGACGTGGCTGGCACCATCCTCGAAGGAGCGGTCGCCTTCATCCGCCGCCAATACCTGACCATTCTGCTGCTGGCGGTCGCCGGGGCGGCGGTCATCGGTCTGGTGATCGGGGTGGTCGAAACCGCCGAGGTGGCTGACACCGACGTCTTCGGCGTGCAGCTGGGGATCATGACCGCGGTGGCCTTCTTCGTGGGAGCGCTGTGTTCCATGGCGTCGGGCGTGATCGGGATGTACATCTCGGTCAAGTCGAACCTGCGGACCGCAGCCGCCGCTCGGCACAGCCTGGTGGAGGCGGTCCAGGTCGCCATGCGGGGCGGGGCGGTGTCCGGGTTCCTGGTGGTTGCCCTCTCCCTGCTGGGGGTGTGGGGCATCTTCGTGGCGTACGGCGGGTTCACGAACCCGGACGTGGCGCCGTTCCTGATCGTGGGCTTCGGCTTCGGCGCCAGCTTCGTCGCCCTGTTCGCGCAGCTCGGAGGCGGGATCTACACCAAGGCCGCCGACGTCGGTTCGGACCTGGTGGGCAAGATCGAGGCCGGCATCCCCGAGGACGACCCGCGCAACGCGGCGGTCATCGCGGACCTGGTCGGCGATAACGTCGGCGACTGTGCTGGCCGTGGCGCGGACCTGTTCGAGTCCACCGCGGCCGAGAACATCGGGGCGATGATCCTGGGGGTCGGCGTCTACGTCATCGCCCGAGAAGCGGGCTGGCCGAACCCTGAGGCGTGGATCTTCTTCCCGCTGGTGGTCCGCGCCTTCGGCCTGCTGGCCACCATCGTGGCCATCTTCTTCGTCCGCGGCAGCGAGACCGAAGAGCCGATGAACATGCTGAACCGCGGCTACTGGGTGACGACCGCCCTATCGGTCCTGGCCCTGGCCCTGGTCACGTTCGTGATGATGGACACCAGCGGGACTCCCGGCGCGGGCGGCCTCCCGGTGTGGGTCTGGTTCTTCCTGTGCGGGGTGGTGGGCCTGGCGACCAGCGTAGCGTTCGTATACATCACCCAGTACTACACCTCCGGCGCGTGGCGGCCGGTGAAGGAGATCGCGGAGGCCAGCAAGACCGGCCCGGCGACGAACATCATCAGCGGCACCGCAGTGGGCTTCGAGACGACCGCGGTCACCGCGATCACGATCAGCATCGCCCTGTTCGCCAGCCACTGGCTGGGCTCCCAGGCCGGTCTGGTGAACGCGGCCGGCCGTGACGTGGGCGGCATCTTCGGGACCGCTGTGGCCACCATGGGCATGCTCATGACCACGGCCTACATCCTGGCCATGGACACCTTCGGGCCGATCACCGACAACGCGGGGGGCATCGCGGAGTTCGCGAAGGCCGAGGGTGGCGCGCGGGAGATCACCGACCGGCTGGACGCGGTGGGCAACACGACCAAGGCGCTGACCAAGGGCTACGCCATCGCCAGTGCGAGCCTCGCCGCGTTCCTCCTGTTCAGCGCCTACATCGACAAGGTGAACCTGATCTTCAGCCGCCAGGGACGCCCGCCCATGGAGTCGGTGAACCTGGCGGACGTGAGCGTGTTCATCGCCGCGCTGATCGGCTCCATGCTCGTCTACTTCTTCAGCTCGCTGGCCATCCGTGCGGTGGGCACCACCGCGCAGTCGATCATCGTCGAGGTACGGCGCCAGTTCCGCGAGATGCCGGGGATCATGGATTACACCCAGCGCCCCGATTACGCGCGGGTGGTCGACATCACCACGGCCGCCGCCCTGCGCCAGATGATCCTGCCGGGGCTGGTGGCGGTCGCCACGCCCATCGTGGTGGGCCTGCTGCTCGGCCATGAGGCCGTGGCGGGCCTGCTCATGGTGGGCACCATTGCCGGCGTTCTGCTGGCCACCGTCCTGAACAACGGCGGTGGAGCCTGGGACAACGCCAAGAAGTACATCGAGTCCGGCCACCTGACCGATGACGAGGGCAACGTGATCGGCAAGAAGACGCCCGCCCACGCCGCGGCGGTGGTCGGCGACACGGTGGGCGACCCATTCAAGGACACCGCCGGCCCGTCGCTTCACGTGCTCGTGAAGCTCCTGGCCACCATCACACTCGTCCTCGCCCCGCTCTTCATCCGCTGACGGCGGCCGTCCGGCGGAGCTGCCGATGGACCGGATGAGCGGCACATGGACCGGATGAGCGGCACATGGAGCTGATCGTCCAGGCCGCCCTCATCGGTCTCATCCAGGGTCTGACCGAGTTCATCCCGGTCAGCTCCTCGGCACACCTGGAGCTGACGCCCTGGATCCTGGGCTGGCAGCAGGACGGCTTGATCGGGAGCCTGTCGTTCAACGTCTTCCTCCACCTCGGGACCCTGCTGGCCCTGCTGGTGCACGTTGGACGCGACTGGATCCGACTGCTCGGAGCGTTGGGTCGGTCCATCGCGGATCGGCGCATCGGCACCGACCCTGACCGTCGGCTCGGGTGGGTGCTCGTCGCGGCCACGGTCCCTGCCGCGCTGATCGGTTTCGCGCTGGAGGACGCCATCGAGGCGGCGTTCCACGGCGACGCGGACCTGTCGCGGCTGGCGATCGCCGGCTTCCTCGTGGTTGGCGCCGCGGTCCTGTTCCTCGCCGACCGGTTGGGGACGCGGCAGCGGGAGCTGGAGTCGGTCGGATTGGGCACCGCGCTGGCGATCGGCCTGTCACAGGCGGCTGCCCTCCTTCCGGGAATCAGCCGCTCGGGCGCCACGATCGCCACCGGGCTGGCCCTGGGCCTGACCCGCGAGACGGCCGCCCGGTTCAGCTTCCTGCTGGCCACGCCCATCACCCTGGGAGCGGGGCTGTACGGGTCGCGGCACCTGCTCACCGCCAGCCACACCCCCACCGAATGGGTGGCCATTGGCGCGGGATTCGTCGCGGCCGCCATCTCGGGAGCGCTCGCCATCGGCTTCCTCCTGCGCTGGCTGCGGACCCGTTCGGTGGCCATCTTCTGCGTTGAGCGGGTCGTGCTGGCCGGCCTGGTGCTGAGCCTGCTGGCGATCGGCCGCTGAGGCGGTGGACGGCGGCTGCCGCTTTTGACACTGGCCCACCCCACGCCTACAATCCGCCAGCGCCAGCATGAAGCCAGCTCCCCAAACCGCGGGGGCTGGGGCTTTTTTGTTATCTGGGGCGATACCCGCACATGGCGATGAACAACAAGCCCGTGTACCTGACGCGTGAAGGCCTTGAGCGCCTGAGCGCCGAGCTCCGCCACCTCGTGGTCGAGGAGCGCCCGCGCGTGGCGCAGCGCATCCACGACGCCAAGCTCGATGGCGACATCACCGAGAACGCCGAGTACGAGGACGCCAAGCAGGAGCAGTCGTTCCTGGAGGGCCGAATCGCGACCATCGAGGCGCAGCTCAAGAACGCCGAGGTCATCGAGCATTCGAACGGAGACAAGGTCCGCATCGGCTCGACGGTCGTCATCCAGGGCCCGGATGGCAAGGAGACGTTCACCATCGTCGGCTCGGCCGAGGCCGCCCCGCGCGAGGGTCGGATCAGCAACGAGTCACCGGTGGGCGTTGCGCTGATGGGCCACAAGAAGGGGGAGTCGGTCACCGTCCAGGCCCCGGCCGGACTGGTGACCTACACGCTGGTCAGCGTCAAGTAGCCCAGGCCGCCGTGTTCTGGGCCGACGAGGTCGCGGCCAGGGCGGCTGAGGCGGCCGAGGCAGCCGGAACGGCCAGGCCGGGCACCCCGCAGGTCGTCAACGACTCGAAGACCCCGTCCGGGACTGTTCATGTCGGCAGCCTGCGCGGGCCGGTGATCCATGACGAGATCTGGCGCGCGCTGCGCCACGCCGGGGTCGACGCCACCTTCCGATACGGGGTCGACGACCTCGATCCCATGGATGCCGCCGCGCTGCTGACGCCCGATGCGGTGGACCGATACATGGGCGTGCCGCTGTCCGCGGTCCCGCCACCCCCCGGCTCGGACGCTCCTAGCTATGCGCGCCACTTCGTCGGCCAGCTGTTCCTGGGCACCTTCGAGCCCCTCGGCCTGCACCCCGAGGTGTACTGGATGAGCGAGGTCTACGCCGCCGGCGACATGGACCCATACATCCGCGCCGCCTTGGACGACGCCGAGGCCATTCGGACCATTTACCGCGACGTGAGCCACGTGGACAAGGAAGCCGGCTGGCTGCCTCTGTCGGTGATCTGCGAGAACTGCGGCAGGATCGGCACCACCGTGCCCACCGACTGGGACGGACAGACGGTCGCGTACGCCTGCCGGCCGGACGCGGTGGAATGGGCGACCGGCTGCGGGCACACCGGTCGGATCTCCCCGTTCGGCGGCAACGCCAAACTGCTGTTCAATGTCGACTGGGCGGCCCGATGGAGCCTGTTCGGCGTCACCATCGAGGGCTGCGGCAAGGACCTGGCCACAGCCGGTGGGTCCCGGGACCGATCCGACGCGATCGCGCGTCGGGTGTTCGACCGTGAGCCGCCGATCAACGTGCCGTACGAGTTCATCACCATCGGTGGGCGGAAGATGAGCACTTCGCGCGGTCGGGGCGTGGCGGCCCACGAGATTACGGCCGTCATGCCTCCCAACGAGCTGCGAATGCTGTTCGTGCGCCACCGGCCCAACGTGGCATTCGAGTTCGATCCGGATCAGACCGATGCCATCCCGCGCCAGGTGGACGAGTTCGACCGGCTCGCGGCCGCGACCGCCGGTCGCCCCGTCCGAGGCGAGCTGCCCGCCGATGCCGAACGGATCTTCGCCGCTTCGCTGGTCGATGCCCACGCCGATGTCGCGGCCGAGGCCGCGGCCTTTCGTCCCGCGTTCGGCCACCTGGCGCTCCTCGTCCAGCTGCCGGGGATCGACGTCCCCGAGCGAGCTGCCGCCGAGAAGGGCGGGCCGCTGACCGAGCGCGAGCTGGTCATCTTGGAGGAGCGCACGCGTGCGGTCCGAGCCTGGCTCGACACCTACGCCCCGCCCGAGGCGCGGGTCGAGGTCCTCCGGGATGGCGTTCCGGAGGCGGTCTCGGATCTGCGACCGGATCAGCGTGGATTCCTGGGCGCCCTGGCCGATGCGCTGGCGGCGCTGCCCGCCAGCGAGTGGCTCGGCGAGGGGATCCAGTCCGCCATCTTCAGCACTTCCCAGGCGCGCGGCATCGGCGCCGGCGCCGGCTTCGCCGCCCTGTACGCTGCGTTCCTCGGCCGATCATCCGGGCCGCGGGCCGGGTGGCTGCTCGCGTCGCTGGATCGGCCCTTCGTGGTCGAACGCCTGCGGGCGGCGGGAGGCGGGGCGTGATCTCGATCCAGCTCATCCGGGACGATCCAGGCGGCGTGAAGCGCGCCATCGCCCGCAAGGGCGAGGGTCCCCACGTGATCGACCGCCTGCTGGACGCCGACGCCCAGCGCCGCGCGCTGCTGGCCGAGGCCGACGCCGCCAAACACGAGCGCAACGAGGGCAGCCAGGTGGTGGGGGAGCTGATGCGCTCCGGTCAGTCCGCCCAGGCGGAGGCCCGCAAGGCGTCTCTCGCGACCCTCGGCGAGCGGATCGACGCCCTGGACGCCGAGCTGGCCGATGTGGAGGCGGCAATCGAAGCGGACCTGCTGCTCGTGCCCAACCCGCCCCAGGACGTCGTTCCGGACGGACGCGGCCCGGAGGACAACCCGGTAGTTCGCACCTGGGGAGAGCCCCTTCCCCCCGGGGAGCGCCCGCCGCACTGGGACATCGGGGCCCGCCTCGGCCTGTTCGACCTCGAGCGTGGGGCCAAGATCGGTGGCTCCGGATTCATCCTCTACACCGGATCCGGCGCGCGTCTCCAGCGCGCGCTCATCGGTCTGTTCCTGGACATGGCCGGCGACCGCGGCTACACCGAGGTCTGGCCGCCGGTCCTCGTCACCGCCGACTCGGCCCGCGGCACCGGGCAGCTGCCGGACAAGGAAGGCCAGATGTACGTCGTCGAGCGCGACGACCTATACCTGTCCCCCACTGCCGAGGTCCCGGTCACGAACATCCATCGCGACGAGATCCTGCCGCCGGGATCGCTCCCGGTCCGGTACGCGGCCTACACCCCCTGCTTCCGCCGCGAGGCCGGCGCGGCTGGGAAGGACACCCGGGGCCTGCTCCGGGTTCACCAGTTCGACAAGGTGGAGCTCGTGAAGTTCGTCGCGCCCGAGTCGAGCGACGACGAGCTTGAGTCGCTGACGCGAGATGCGGAGGCCGTGCTCGAGGCGCTCGAGCTGCCGTACCGAACGGTCGAGCGCTGCACCGGCGACCTGGGCTTTTCCCAGGCCCGCGGCTACGACCTGGAGGCCTGGGCGCCCGGGGTCGGACGATGGCTGGAGGTCAGCTCCACGTCGAACTACACCGATTTTCAGGCGCGCCGCATGAACGTTCGATACCGATCCGCCGCCGATGCCAAGCCCGAGCTGGTCCACACCCTGAACGGCTCGGGCGTGGCCCTGGCCCGCACCGTGGCGGCATTCCTGGAGACCCATCTCCAGCCGGATGGTTCGGTGGCCGTCCCGCAAGCCTTGCGCGACTACTTCGGAGCCGACGTCATCCGGTGACAGGGCTCACGCGGCTCCGCCGTCGCTCAACCGACTGGCTCGTCGGACGCCCGCCACCGATAATTCGTGCCCGGAGGGGTGGCAGAGCGGACGAATGCGGCGGTCTTGAAAACCGTTGAGGCGCAAGCCTCCGTGGGTTCGAATCCCACCCCCTCCGCCACCAGCGACCGACGAACACGATGCGAACCCAAAGATTCATTGCGGTGGCCGCACTGGCCCTAATGGCTGGCTGCGCGAGCCCGTCCCCAGCATTGGCACCCAGCCCGATGCCTGAATGGATGACGGAGATTGACTGGGACCTTCTCCGCACACCTCTCCAGCTGCCAACCGTCGCGGCTGGCGAACGGTGCCCCGTGACGGCGTCGAGTTCGACGTCGGTGCCGAACATATCCTCTGTCCTCGGCGACGGCCCTGTGTTTCCCTGGGGCACCGGTCTCGCACCATTAGAGGACCTGTTCTTCGATGGCGACGTCTATCGGCTCAAGGTCTTGTGGATCATTGACCAGGACCGATATGGCGGCCCAGCACTGATTCGAGGCGTGCAAATTGACGACGCATCGTCAGAGCCGCTGGTCTTCTTCTACCCGGACACCGGCCCCTACCCTGAACTCCGACTTGGCCTGCAGGGATGGGTGTACGGCGGCACAGGGATGCATGAATTCAATTCAGGGACCGGGTTTCCTGGAGCTGGCTGTTTCGCCTATCAGATCGACGGCATCGGGCTCCGCGAAACCGTTGTGGTCGAGATAGTGGACTGACCGCGCAATCGCGAGACGTTCGGCCCGCTCGCCGCTCTACCTGCACGCGTCTACTGGCGGGCGAACCACACGTTGCCGGGGCCGATGTAGCTGTTGCCCTCGCCCCAGAACGCGACGGTCTTGTCGAGGTTGTCGATGTCGATCTCGAAGTAGTCGCCGTACGGCTGGAGGTACCCGTCGCCAAGCTCGGCGGTTGCGTCGAACTTATACGTGAAGCCCGCCACGTACGCGGACAGCTGCGTCTCATCGGTCCAGGTCGTGCCGCCATCGCTGGAGTGCCGGTAGTAGGTGTTCCACCGCGCGGTGGGATCGTTGCCGCCCTCATCGAAGCCGTTCCGGTCGTCCTGCCACGCGATCCGCACGTCGCCGTCACCGGTGGCCACCAGGGCCGGGAAGACGTTGTTGGCGCCGGCCGGGGCTTCCGACACGTCGACCGGGTCGCTCCACGTCTCCGTTCCGTCAGTCGAGACCGCGAAGAACATGCGATGCGGGCCGTACTTGACGTCGTTCGCGTTCCACAGAACGTAGACCCGGCCCTGGTCGTCCACTCCGATCGCCATTTGGGCGCCCCAGTAGTCCCAGCCGCCACAGCCGCACGGCAATGGCGCATCTGACTGGTCAACGACCGAGGTCGTCCACGTCTCCCCACCGTCATCGGTGCTCGTGACGTACAGGTTGATGGTGCCCTTGGCCTGGCCCGGGCGGTTCACCCCGTTCCAGGCGAAGTAGGCAGTGCCTTCCGAATCGATGGCGGCACCCGAAGGCAGTGACTCGCCGAAGTCGCTGTTGGTGTTGTGGATCGGCTGGGCGGTCTCCCACGTTTCTCCGCCGTCGTGCGAGAACGACGCGAAGATCTTTTGCTTGCTGTGGTACACGACGTACACATGGCCATCACGCGCGGCCAGGGCGATCTTGTCCAGGCCGCGCTGGATCTCCTCGACCACCACCGGCTCGAACGTCAGACCGAAGTTGTCCGAGCGGGCGACCACGATGCTCGACTTGTTGCCTTCCATGTAGGCCGCGTAGACGGTCTCCCCGTCCCCGGCATCCACCACGATCTGCGGGTCATCCTGCCGCTGTTCCGAGGGCGCGAGGGCATGCGGGAGGCCCCACGTGGCGCCGTTGTCGTTCGAGATCTGGATGACCATGTGGGGACTGGGGCACTCGGAGCACGAAGGGTCCGGGTCTCCGGTGTCGGCGCCACCAAAGCCGACGTAGTGGTTCCACAGGAGGTACACGCGCCCGGAGTCATCCGCTGCGATGGAGGGCTCCCAGTCGTCGCCGTTGGTGAAGCCGAGCCGCACCGGGAAGGTGAAGGTCTCGGCTGGGATCGCCCAGACCGCGGAAACGCCCACCAGGAGCGCCATGCACGCGGCCAGGACGGCGCGCGCGATCCCGGTTCGAGTGCGCATCAGTTCTCCTCCGGCCCGCAGCCTACGCCGGACATCGGGCCATCGGCAACCGGCTCCAGGCATTCAGCGGTGCGGTTCCGCACCACTCTTCGCCTACGACGAGGCGGCTGGGACCTCGTGATGGAGACGACAGCGAGCTTCGTATTTCTCGTCGCCCATGCCGCCGACCATGATCAGCGGTGAGTCCGCCGGCGCCGGCAAGCCGTCGATCAGACGCTGAGTCCGCGTCGCCGGCTCCCCGCACACCATGCAGATCGCGGTCAGCTTGGTGACCTCGTCGGCCAGCGCCATGAGGCGCGGCATCGGTCCGAACGGATCCCCGCGGTAGTCCTGGTCCAGCCCGGTGACGAGCACCTGCTTGCCGGCATCGGCCAGGCGCTCGACCACCTCCGGCAGCCCGTCGTCCCAGAACTGGCCTTCCTCGACCGCCACGATGTCGGCATTGCCGACAACGTCTTCGATCTCGGACGAGTCGTCCACCGTGACGGCCACGTGCTGCGCCCCGGACCGCGACACCACCGCTTCCTGCGCGGTCCGGGTGTCCACCCGAGGCTTGACGAGGACGACCTGACGCCCGGCGATCGCGAATCGGCGAAGCAAACGAAGCATCTCGTCGGTCTTGCCGCAGAACATGCAGCCGCAGATGACGTGCACCCAGCCCGACGTGTAGAACATCACGGAACGCCCGCCACGGACCTCGCGCCCGGCGACTCAGTCACCAACGACGGCGAGCCCCTCTTCGGGGAGGCCCAGGTGGTCCGCGAGAGCGGTCCGCATGACGTCGGTCGGCGCATCCTCACCGGTCCAAAGCTGATACGCAGCCGCCTGGGCCACCAGGAACGATCCCTGCCCGTTGGCCACAATCCCGTTGCGCGCGGCCGCATCCCGCATGAGCGGCGTCTCGGCCTGGTTCAGCACCAGGTCAAGGACGTACAGCTCTTCCGGAAGCAGCTCCGCCGGGATCGGGCTCTCATCGGTGACAGTTCCCACTCCCGACGCGTTGACGAGGAGCCGAGCCTTGGCCATTTCCGACTCGATGATCGTCTCGTGCCACGGCAGCGCCCGCAGGTCCGTCTCGCGCGCCGCGCGGTCGAAATGGGCGACCACCGCCTCGGCCCGGTGCAGGTGGCGGTTGAAGACAGCAATCCGACCGAATCCGCTCTCCAGCAGGACCGATACCACCGCGCGGGCTCCACCACCAGCGCCCAGCACCACCGCCTGGCGCGGCCATCGGGCCGTGCCCTCGGGAAGGATGGACTCCAGGCCGGCGCGCACGCCGGCCACATCGGTGTTGTGCCCGTGCAGGCGGCCGTCCTGGTTCACCGCGACACTCACCGCGCCGCTGGCGCGGGCTTCGTCGGACAACAGACCGATGAGGGACGCCGCCTTCTCCTTGTGCGGGGACCCGATCATGGCGCCCAACACGTCGGAGTGGACGACCTCGCCCAGGGCCTCGCTGAGCTGGTGCGGCTTCCGCTCCCAGCGCTCGATGTCCACGGCCCGACCGGCAGCCTCTAGCGCCGCCCGCTGGACCGCTTCGGCCGGGCTGGAGGGTACCGGGTATCCAATGATGAGTAGGCGCGTCACAGGTGTGTGTCTCGATTGCGGGGGCGATTCGCGGCCGTTCCCGAGGCGTGGCCGGACCGGCTCGGGGAGGCCGGGTCCAGAGGGCCAAATGCTATCATCGGCGCCGCTTCCGGAGAGGTCGCATAGTGGCCTAGTGCGGCGGTTTGCTAAACCGTTGAAGGGGATTTCCTCTTCCGAGGGTTCGAATCCCTCCCTCTCCGCCAGCGTGCACAGGTGCCCGTAGCTCAGCGGATAGAGCGTTAGGTTGCGGACCTAAAGGTCGGAGGTTCGAGTCCTCTCGGGCACGCCACAACGGCGCGTAGACTTGTGAAAGTGTCTGGGCCACCCGGGCCAGCGCTCAGATGGTGAGAGGAAGAAATGGACCCTACGCTGATCGTCCTCGCTGTCATCGTCATCGCCGTCGTCGGAGGCGTTGTGGCTGTCTGGTTCCGCCGCCGACAGACGCCGTAATCCCGGGGCCACCCCTGGCGACAAGCCGGGCGCAGGAGCCCTAGATCCAGCACTACCCGAACGAGTATCGGCTGTACCGGCACGCGGTCCGACAAGACCGAGTGTTCAGCGACGCCGATGCTAGTTGCGTATGGCGCCAACCATGACGGGATCTCCACTGGGAGCGTCCACACGCTCTTCCTCGACGGTTACCGCAAACAGCGCAAAGCCGGTCAGGTCCTGCTCGAGTGCGACCACCGCCAGCCCCGGATCGGCGACCTCGATCGTTCCCACGGCCAGGGCTGTGCCAGCCGCGTCCAGGAGCCACAGCTCGTAGATCTCGCCGGCCGGTAGCTCCGCGAGTCCCGCGACGAGGAACGTGGCGCCCGGTCCGTCGCGATCGATGACGTATCCGCTGCCCGCCTGTCCCGTCACCGAGTAGGCAGGCTGACCGCCGATAACGACGTCCGCGATGGCCGCCAGTGCGGCTTCCTGGACCGCGATCTGCTGTCGCAGGCCGATGTTCCAGGCCCCCAGCGCAATGATCAGGACCGCCGCGGCCCCCGCCAGGCCGCGCCAAAGGCCGACCGATGACCAGTCGAACCAGGATCGCCAGGTCGCGGGGGTGCCAGATCCGGAACGGACGGCGGGAGCGCGGTGGTCCTGACGAGTGGCCGCCACGCTGGTCATGACGCGCGCCCGGAGAGCCGGGTCGGGCATCGCCGGTTCGGGCGCCAAGGCCAGGACGGCGTCCGAGCCGAGAAGCTCCCGGAGCTCGCGGTGCGGCTGATCGCAGGTGGTGAGGTGCGACACGACGGCTGAGGCTTCCTCGCGGTCCAGCGCGCCCAGGGCGGCAGCACCGGCCAGCTCATCCACCCGTGAACAGTCCATGGCGTCTGATCGCTCGCTGGTCAAGGCTCGCGTCCTTCTGTCTCCCGCCCGACGGGCACGGGCACCGGCTGCGACTCCATCGGCCCTCGCAGGGCCTGCCGCAGCTTGGCCAGCCCAAGCCGCAGCCGGCCGTTGGCCGTTCCTTCTGGCACCCCGGTGAGTCTTGCGATCTCGCGGTACGTGTGGCCGCCGAAATAGGCCAGCTCGATGGCCTCTCGTTGCTCAACTGGAAGTGTGGCGAGCACGCCCTGCACTTCGCTGGCAGAGATCCTCGCCACCGTCAACTCCCAGGTGGGATTCGGCCCGGTGCGCAGCAGCGACTGCTCATCCGCGGCACCGACGTCCATGGTCGGTCGCGCCGCGCGGATGCGATCAATGGCGCGATTGCGGACCATGGCCAGCAGCCAGCCCCGGAGGCTGCCCCGCGATCGGTCGAAGCGGTCGATGTGCTGCCAGATGGCGACGAATGCGTCGTGGACCACGTCCTCGGCGGTGAAACGATCCCGCACGACCCGCAGGGCGAGCGCGAAGGCGATCGAGGCATATCGGTCATACAGCTCGCCCAGCGCCTCGCGGTCCCCGTCACGAATTTGCTCCGCGAGGAGCGAGTCGTCGAGCGTCTGGTCTGGATCGGTCAACCGGGGTCTCCCCAGCGGGACGATGTCGAGGGCGGCGCCCAGACCGTGGGTCGTCCTGAGCGTATCGGTCGAATGAGGATACTGAAGCGACCGGCGTGGGGTCCCGGGCGAACGTTCGCCGACCTCGAGAGAAGCCGCCGACCCAATCCGCAACACGGCAGCTAGAAGCTCCCGATCGCGCCGATGGCGGCGGCCGCACCGGCCACCATGATCATCGCTGCGGATACCAGCGGAGCTGCGACGGCGATGCGACGCAAGCCGGGGACCGCCGCGAGATGCGGGGAGTCGGCCAGGCGGTTGCGAGCCAGGCCGGTAGCAGCCGCCAGCCCAGCCAGCACCATGGCCATGCCCAGCCCGAATGCTCCGATCAGGGCCATGCCCTCCACCATCCGACCCGTGGTCAACGCCACCAGCAGAACGATCAGCGCCGACGTGCTCGGCACCAGGCCCCCAGCCAGGCCCAGCGTGACGACCTCGCGAATCGGCGGATGGCGATGGGGAGTCGTGGGCGCCAACGCCGCATGGACGTGCCGGTGGGCCGAGCTATGCCGGTCGTCGTGATGGTCATGCCGGTGATGGCCAGGCGTGCGGGTGCGCTCAAACAGGGCCCGACGGGCGGTGGCCGCGCCGAGAAGGACCACCACGACTCCCGACGCCAGGGACAGCCAGGCGACCGCCCGATCGGGGACGAGCACCTCGCTTGCCGACAGCACGATCCCGCCCAGGAGAAACACGCCGAGGGTATGCGACACGGCCACGGCCAGCCCCAGGGCGCCGGCCCTCCGCAAGGTGCCACGCGAGCCAACCAGGTATGCCGCGATGAGCGCCTTTCCATGGCCCGGGGAGAGCGCGTGGCCGGCGCCCAGCGCCCCAGCCAGAGCGAGGGCGAGCAGCCAGCTGATCGGCGAGTCGGTTGCCGCCAGCAGGTCGGCCAACGGATCGCTTGGCGCGCCAGACGACGGAGGAGCCGCATCCTGCGACGGAGTCGGGGTCGGCGAGCTGGACCCCGAGCCCGTGGACCGAAACTCGACGTTCGCCACGCGAATGTCGATCGGCGCCACTAACCCGGCCTCGGGGTAGGCGGTGAGCAGGCTCGAGGGGCTCGTGGTCGGGACGTCCGAGGCCACCAGCCCCACGCCATCCCCGGCGGACACGGAGATCTCCCGCCACCCACGACGGCCGTCGTCGGCGGTATCGGTCACGGCCAGGTCGTGGGCTTCGGTTCGGCCCGTGAGTGGGACGGACAGCCGGCATTCGAGGCGCAGGGTTTCCAGGCCACCCACCCCCGGCGGGAAGGTCAGCCGCGGTGCACCCACCGCCGCAGGGGGTAGCTCCACGTCGTCCACGAGGAGGCGGAGGCTCGAGGCCGCGGCTTCGCAGCTCGCGCGCGCCCAGATGCGCGCCTCGGTGGCGGACGGCTGTCCGTCGAGATCGGTATCCATCTCCAGCAGGGCGGCGTAGGCGGGGATCTCCGCCAGGTCGACCACGTGCAGGATGCGGAGCTCGCCGGGGAACACGGTCACCGCGACCGCGCGATTGGCGGTGGCGTTGCCGAGCGGATGAGCGGAAACGGGGCAGGCAACCGCCACTAGCGCAAGGGCCATCAGCGTGGCCCGCAGCACCCGGGTGGTCATTCCGACGCCTCGCTATCGACGCCGCCGAGGCTCGCCAGCGTGCGCTCCGCGATCGGCACCTGGAGCGGAGGCAGAAAGGCCGATCCGACGAGGGCCCGCGACAGGTATTGGCGAGCCCGCTCCGTCTCCCCGCGGGCGGCGGCGATCATCCCGGCGTGGTAGGCGAGCCTCGGATCCGGGGTGCCCAGCAGGAGGGCGTTATCGGCCGCTTCGGCCGCCTCGCCCAGGCGGCCGTCCTGGTAGAGAGCCCAGGCCAGAGCGTCCCATGCGTAGATGTCCGGGCGCTGGGCCAGCTCCGTGCGAGCGCGGTCCACGGCTCGGGCCATGTCGCCGCCGTGATCGGCGGCGAACAGCACGAGCTGACGGTCGTAGACCGATCCCGTCGCGTGTGCCACCTCGCCGATGCGCTCGACCAGCGCGAACTGGCGATTCGCGGCAGCCGTGTTTCCCGCCAGGAGGTACAGATCGCCCAGAGCGGCCACCGCCTCCGGCGTGGGCTGAATAGCAGTCGCTGCCTCGAGGAGCGCGATCGCCTCGGAACGGCGTCCCTGTCCCTCACGGGTCAGGGCCAGACCGAAGGTCGCCGCGGTATAGCCGGGCAGGGCATTCAAGGCCGATTCATACGCAGCCAGGGCGCCGTCCAGGTCCCCCCTGGCGCGCAGCAGCTCCCCGAGCTGATACCGGTAGAACGCCGCGTCGTCGGTGAACGCGTTCGCCTCGGCGTCGCCGATCGCGCGTTGAACGAGGGCGAGGGCCAGGGTCGTCTCCGCTTCGATGAAGGCGAGTCGGGCCATGCGGCTCCAGACCGGTGCTGACGGAGCAAGCGTGGCGAGGTGGTCATAGCGTTCGCGGGCACCGTCCAGATCGCCCATCTCGAGGCGGGCATCGCCCGCGACAGCGAGCGCCGTCAGGTCCCCCGGTGCGCTGGCGAGCACCTCGTCCGCGAGGGCAGCTGCCCCCATGAAGTCATGAAGTGCGAACGCGATCTGAGCCTGGCGCGGCATGACCAGCAGCGGATCGGGGGCGGAGGCTTCCGCCTGGGCCAGGGCTGCCTCGGCGCGCTGAAGGTCGGCGAGATCGGCTGTGGACCGCGCTCGATCGACGTAGGCGTCGGCCAGGTGCAGTGCGCTGAGGAAGTCGCCCGGGTCGGCCGCGACGCGGGGCTCCCAGAAGGCGACCCGGTCGTCGGGTGACGCGAGGCCCATCGACCCGCGGACCGGTGCGTGGTCGACCACTCCGGGGAGGGGGATCGGGTCGTCGGCGAGGCGGTGGTTTGGATCGGCTCCCGGACCCGTCAACACGGCCGGGGCGAGCCAGTTGGCGGCCGCCACGAGCAGGGCGGTCAACGCGATGCCCAGCCACCGCGCCTGGCGGCGCGGCGGGAGGGCGACCGGGAGTTCGCGAATGGTCATGGTGGGGTGTGACCCCGAGCCGGCCTCTGAGGCCGGCTCGGGGCATCGGTCCTATGGGTTGGGGTTGTCCGTCCCGAGGTAGGGGAACCCCCCTGACAAGGAGTTGTCCTCGTCGACGCAGTCGTCGGTGAGGACGCCCGCCGATACCGCGCCGTAGGCGACGTTGATGACGTCGTCGTTCAGCGCACGGCCGTTCAGGGCTATGAAGTTGGCCGGGGTGTCGGTGTCGTAGGTGAGGACGTCCGGGGTCAGCGCATCGGCGATGGCTGCCCCGTACGCGGCCTCATCGATCCCGCCTGGATAGGCGCCGAGCTGCTCAGCAGCGCCGACGATTGCCGAGACGAGGAACGAGATGTTGCCGCCCACGAGTGCCGGATCGCCCGAAGGGTTGGCCCGGTTGTAGGTCTCCTTGGTCCCATCGCTGTGGTTGAAGACGGTGTTGATCGTCGGCAGGCCCATGCGCTCGACCTGGGTCAGAACGCCGCCCTCCTCGATGGCCGTCTCGCCCCAGACGCTGATGACGCCGCTGGCGTTGTTGCCGTCGAGGGCCCAGTCCGGGACCTCGAGCACGATGGCCGTGGCGTCGAAGCCTTCGAAGAAGTTGGGTGCTGGATCGCTGGAGCAGATATTGCCCAGCGCGCCAGCCAGCTCCGCGCCGGTCAGCACTCCATCCCCCAGAGCTGTCAGAGCCGCGGCCTTGAATCCGGAGAACCCGACCAGGTCGAAGTAGAACGGGTCGTCGGCCAGCCCGGCCCACGCCATCCCGCCACCGGAGACGCTCAGCGTCTGCCCGGTGTTGCCCTTGGCCACCTGCTTGCCACCGGCACCCTGACCGGGGTTCGCGGCCCCATCGGCGCGCTGGATGAGCATCGGCTGCGAGCCATCGCCTCGGACGTCGCCGAACTTGATTCGGTAGGCCACGTCCTCGATGGCATCGCCGGTGTTGTCGATCTTGAACTCGTACACGGCACCCGGCCGGAAGGTCGTGCCCGACAGGAACTCGGCGTGCACGTTGGTGGTCATGACCAGCACGGTGTTGGCCGCGTTCGCGCCCTCGAAGGCGTAGACGTCATTGATGTCGATGCGGTGGTCGCTCTTGACCGTGGGCGCATCGAGGTGATCCGCGGCGCCCACCCGCACTGCCGCCGATCCGGCCACCATGGCCAGGCCGAGCAGAGCCAGTACGAGAAGCGTTGCGCCGCGATTCAGGATTGCGGTACGCATGGTGAGAAATCCCTTTCGGATCCGTGCCTGGATTGAGGTCGGGCGCCGGGCGCGGCACGTCACACGGGCCCAGGAGCAGGGGCGACTGACTGATAGGCGGTCCTCCAGGGAGCGGGTCCACGCTGGACCCGCGTGGTTGGCGATCTGGAGGGGATACGACGGCGCGGCCCCCATGCATCACCGGCGAACGGGCCGGGAGCGACTAGCTCAGATCCAGCACCACCCGTCGGGTGGGGGGCCGCTGTTGACCGTGTCGTCGGGGAGGTTCAGGGTGGGGGCGCCAGGCCGCTCGCAATCGCTGAACCACATGCGGAGCCGCCACTCGTCTGACGGAAGAGGCGTGGCGGTGGCCACCGGCCAGAAGAAGACTGCCGCAGCCAGGGCAGCCGTCAGCCCAATGCCGAGCGCGCCACGCGCCCAGCCATGCCATCGCGTGACCGCGACTCCCACTGCGATGTAGATGAGCGGCAGGGCGGGGAGGACGTACCACACGAAGATCTGGCTTCGCGCGAAGCCGAGGATGAGCCACGGAAGGTAGGCGGATAGGCCGCCGATCAGGACCACCGCTGGGCCCAGCCCGCGCGAGCCGCGCACCCAGCTGACCGCCAACCATCCGAGCGCCGCCAGCGTCGGCCACCAGGCGACCGGAGAGCCGAGCGCGAGGATGTGTCGGTACGTCCCGCCATCCTCGAAGAAGAACGCCACCGGCCGTTTGAGCAGCCACCACGACCAGGCAGGGGACTCGTATGGATGGTGGCCCTCCAGTCCGGCATGGAAGCGAGCCATGGCCACCTGGTGCCCGGCCACGTCGCGCCACCAGCTGCCCTCCCGCCAGGGGAGCGCCAGCAACGAGCCCTCGGCCACGCCCAGGTAGGTGACGAGGTACACGACCAGAGGAATGACGCCCAGCACGACCACGGTTGGCAGCCATTCATCCCGGAAGGCCGCCACGAACGATCGCTGCCAGCTTCGCTCCGCGCCGGAGGTATCCCACCGCCTTGCGACCACTTCCCAGGCGACCACCAGGAACACCACCCCCAGCGCCGAGTAGACGCCACTCCATTTCACCGCGACTGCGGCACCGATGAGCACGCCTGCGAGCAACCGCCAGGGCCGTCCGAAGAGCCACTGACCGATGCCGCCGCGGCCCGACCGTGGGGCCCGGGACAGGTCCAGGGCGATGGCCACGAAGGCGGCCACCACGAAGAAGACCAGGAACACGTCGAGCATGGCGACCCGCGACAGGACGAGGTGCAGGATGTCGATCGCCAGCAACCCGGCCGCAATGGCTGACCCGATCGCGGCCGCACGTGGGGGAGCGCCTCGCAGCACGACCCGTGCCAGGACGTACGTCAGCGCCACCGTCGCGCTGCCCACCACGGCCGAGGCAACTCGCCAGCCGAAGGGGTCGTACCCCACCACCGCGATGCCGGCCGCGATGAGCCACTGGCCCAGCGGTGGATGGGCATTGCTGAGCGGCGCGGTGATCCCGCACACCTGCGGCGCGGCGGCCAACAGGCACGAGTTTTGGGCATAGAAGAGCTCGTCGAACACGAGCTCGGCCGGCGATCCCAACCCCCACAGCCGGAGCGCGGCCGCGACCCCGGTCACCGCGGTCAGGAGCGCGGTGTCGAGGCGGGTCCAGGCCGGCATCGGTCAGTGAGGATACGGCAGGCTGGCGGAGGCCCTCTGCTAGACTCGGCGTCCGGTGAACTACGAGCTGTTCATGGCCGAGGCGATCGCCGAAGCGCGCCGGGGAGCGGAAGAGGGCGAGACCCCCATCGGTGCCGTGGCCGTCCTCGATGACGCCATGATCGGCCGAGACCACGATCGCCGGCAGCAGACCGACGACCCCACCGCCCACGCCGTGCTGCGCGCCGTCCAGGCCGCCGCCCACAAGCTCGAGGGCCACCGCCTGAGCGACGTGACGATCTTCGCCACCCACGAGCCGTGCGCCATGTGCGTGGGCGCGCTGGTGGAAGCGCGCGTGGAGGTCCTCGTGTTCGCGGTGCGCGACCCGCTGCGCGGCTGTGCCGGATCGGTCCTGGACCTGGCTCGCAGCCCGGTGCTGCCCCACCAGATATCGGTCATTTCAGGAGTCCGCGAGGCGGAAGCCCGGCGCCTGAATGACGAGGCGGCCCTTCCGGCCTGAGCGCACCCCTCTGCTAGACTCGCCGGCCGGAGAGGTGTCCGAGTGGTTGAAGGTGCCGCTCTCGAAAAGCGGTGTGCGAATAGCACCGTGGGTTCGAATCCCACCCTCTCCGCCACCTGAGTCGGCTCCCCTGCGATCCCGCGGAGAGGTCGCCTAGAGGCCTATGGCGCCGCATTGGAAATGCGGTTCGGGGCAACCCGTCGGGGGTTCGAATCCCCCCCTCTCCGCCACGGCCCGACCCCACTGCCGACGGCCCGCGTTGACCGCCTGACCACGTCCCCGTACCATCCGGAGCCGGCCGTGCTTAGGCGGGGAACTAGCGGTGCCCTGTCACCCGCAATCCGCTCCAGCGGGGCTGACATCCCGGCTGAGGTCGTTGACCTCCGCCTCCCACGACGGCGCCCGACGTTGAGAGTCGGGTC
>JBIOTW010000036.1:0-8505 GCA_044866355.1 Candidatus Limnocylindria bacterium
CACGAGAGTTGTGCGGTGAGGGACGGTCGTCAGGCTATCGATTCTCGTCCTCTCGGCCCGCGTCCGACTCGCCGCCGGTTGACGACCCGGTGCCCCATGAGCTCTCCGTCGGAGGGCTCATGGCCGGGGGCTCAGACGGGGGAGCCGGAGGTGGCGCCGCAGCGGCCGCGGCCGCTCCGCCACCGCCGCCCATGCGGAAGGCCATCATGACCGCATCGGTCATGCTGCCCCCAGTCGGCTGCCCGAAGGCGGCGCGCACGCCGGGCGTGGTCAGGTAGTAGATGACGGCCAGGTCGATGGCGATTGAAATGATGCCGCCGACCAGATCGCTGTATCCCAGGAGGATCTGAACGATCGCGATGATGGCACCGATGACCATCAGGATGATGCCCCAGCGCCAGGCCGAGGGCCGCAGCTGCCAGAAGCCCCATCCGATCCAGAGCGCCAGAGCACCCCAGACCAGCGCGTAGATCCCGAAGAGGATCGCGAGGCCTCCGCCGGCCGCCGCGAAGACGCCACCCAGCCCCACCAGGGCGAGGCCCCCGAGTATCGAGAGGATGCCTCCAATGAACGCCAGGATGGCCAGGATGGTTACCCCCGTTGGCCGCTGATTCATCGCTCTCCGGACCTCCAATGGTTCTTGGGCCGTCAGAGTTGGGCGGCCTGTCCGGGCTGTTGTAGCACTTGGCGATCCTTCGGGGTAGCCCTTTTGCGCGCCCCGGGTGTCGTGGCAACATGGCCGCGCCAACCCTCATCCCAGGACGTCGGCGGCTCGCTGTTCCCGACCGGCGCCCCACAACCGAGGTACCGCCATGACTCCCCGGGTCATGACCGTTTCCGGACCGATCCCGCCCGAGCGGGTCGGGTTTGCCCTTCCCCACGAGCACACCAAGATCGCGCTGCGGCAGATCCCGGGCCTCGATTGGGAGATGACGGCTGACGAGCTGACCGTGGCCGAGGAGCTGCGCGACTTTCGGCGTCGTGGCGGGCGCACCCTGGTCGACCTCACGCTGTCGGGCGTGGGCCGCGATCCCGAGCGCTTGCGTCGCCTGGCCGGTCGAACCGGAGTCCAGATCGTGATGGGCTGCGGCTGGTACCGCGGACCGTTCTACCCGGCCGAAGCGCGCATCGACCAACGGTCCGTCGACGACCTGGCCGACGAGATGGTCGCGGAGTTCGAGGGTGGGGTGGGGGAGACGGGGGTCCGGCCCGGGATCATCGGCGAGATCGGGACCGACAAGCCGTGGATATCAGCCATCGAGGAGCGCGTCCACCGCGCGGCGGGCCGCGCCGCCCGACGGACCGGGATGGCGATCACCACCCACGGCGTCCGGTCTGCGGTGGGACGCGAGCAGCTGGAGGTCTTCCTGGAGGAGGGCGTGGAGCCCGGACGCGTCGTCATCGGTCACGCCGACTCCTACCCGGATCTCGACCATTACCTCGCCATCCTCGAGCGGGGAGCCAACCTCGAATTCGATCTTCTGGGCAACCGGTTCACCCCGATGGACGAGGCACGCGAGCCGCGGATCATCGAGCTGCTGGTGGAGCTCCTGGACCGCGGATTCGGCGGGCAGATCCTGCTCAGCCAGGACGTGAGTCATGACGTGCAGCTCAAGGTGAACGGTGGCTTCGGGTTCACCTATCTGCAGCAACACTTCCTGCCCGCCATGCGGACCGCCGCGGTGGGGGAGGGCGAGCTGGAGCGGATGACGATCGACAACCCGCGCCGCATCCTGACCCTCGCCGAGCCAGGGCGGGCCTAGACTAGGCTCAGCCCGTAGAGGAGGACCTACCGATGCCGGTTGCCAGAGTCACCGAGCTCAGCTGCACCTCAACCGAGAGCTTCGAAGATGCCGTTCGCCAGGGGATCAGCCGCGCGCGGCGCACGCTGCGGGGAGTCAAGGGCGCGTGGGTCAAGGAGCAGCGGGTCAGCGTGGGTGCCGACGGCGAGCTCGAGTTTCAGGCCAACATCCTGGTGACCTTCGTCCTCGAGGATTAGCCCAAGGACGAACCGCCACTCGGACTACCCGGCCAGGCCGATCCTTCCGTCCTGACGGGTGAACCGGCCGCGGTAGCGCGGGTTCGACACCCGCACGCTGACCGCGGTCGCGTCGAGAGCTTTGCCACTGCGCGGCGGTGCGTAGATCCCGCGTGCGGTGACCGCCTCCGCCAGCTCGGCGGCGCTGAGCGGTCCACGCTCGGCCAGGACGGCGGCGATCTCCTCATGCAGCGGCACGGGTGGGTTCTTGCCCCGGGCGCGCTTGGCCTTCCGGCCGCTCGTTGGGGTTGAGGTTGCGGACTTTGGCGGGCGGCCGCGCCTCGGCCGGGCCGCGGGCTCAGACGGAGTCTGCTCGGCCGCCACGACCGCGCCCGATCCGTTGCCGCCGCTCATGGCGTCAACCCGGCGCGTGAGTGCCTCGATCCGATCGTTCAGCGAATCGAGCACCGGCCCCAGGTCGAGCGGGGAGGGTGCCCCTCGACGCTCGGCGTCCAGCCGCTCGGTGACCCACAGCGTCACCAGCTCCCCGGGGCGCACACCGGCCTCGGATGCGAGGGCGCGCAGGGTGCCGAGGTGGCGCGGGTCGAGGCGGATCGACATGGCGCCCTCATCCGGTGGCCCGGATCGCGGCGGGCGAGGGCCGGATTCGTATGGGGGTCGGGACTGGAACGGAGGGCGGGACCCGGACTGAAACGGGGGTCTGCCGCGCCGCGGTCCGGGGCGGTCGCTGGGACGGAAGCGGTCGGAGCCGCCGGGCCGACGGTCGTCCCCTCGGCGGGGCCGGCGGTCGCGGTCTCGGTCATATGCCATGCCGGGACAGTACCAAAAGTTTGAAAAACGCGCCACCGAGTTTGTAATTCGCGGTTAGAAGCCGCCGCTGGCTCCACCACCCCCGCTGCTCCCCCCTCCACCGAAGCCGTCGGACGACGAGGACGACGAGGACGGCGCCGACCCGACGCTCCCGAGCGTGCCGAGCATGCCGCCGATGTCGGGGACACCCGAGCTCGAGAACAGGCTCCCGCCGACGGTTCCGAAGGTCCCATCGGTGTTCGATCCCAGCCACATCGGGTAGTAGGCGCCCGACGCCTGCGAGGCGGCCAGAGCCCGCGGATCGGCCATCTCGCGGGCCAGGACTTCGCCCACCTCTCGATGCAGTCCCAGCGCCACGCCCCACACCACCGCTTTGTCCGGCGTGTCGGCCAGCACGCGCACGGTCGGTTCCTGGACCACCTCGGCCATGGACCGCGCCTGCGCCAGGGTCTTCTCGAGGGTGCGCCGATAGGCCTTCAGCATGGCGTCCACGTACGCCCCGTTCGGTGTCCGCTTCGACATCTGGCTGCCGAACGCCGCGGTCACCAGACCCCCGATGATGAGCGCGACCCCGACCAGGGTCAGGCCGCTCATCGGGATCGAGAAGCCCAGGAACAGCGCACCGCCGCCAATGACCGCTTCGCTGACGCCGATGACCACCCAGCGCGTGATCTCCGGGGTGGGGAGGCGGGTCAGCCACCCCAGGCGAACACCCTCCTGCTCGAGCTGGCGCCGGATGGGATCGAGCGCCTGGTTGACACCCCACAGGGACTCCCGACGCAGCGAGCGCTCGGAGCCGCCTCGGATTACGAGCTCGCGATACGCCTCACCCAGCGGGCCTGACGGCTGCGGCTGCTCGATTGGCGAATCCAGCACCTCCAGTGCCGGATCGGTCACTGGATCCGGGTCGTCGGTGCGCTTCACCTCCTTGACCCGGTCCAGGTTCCGGAACCGGATGAGCCCGTTCCCGGCGAGCTCGACGAGGAGGGTGCGCAGGGAATTCGATCCGGCCCGGCCCTCGCGCAGGACGGTGGCCAACGGCGGCGTCATGCCGGCCGGCGGACCGGCCATCAGCACGGATGGGGAATCGACCAGGTCGGGGTCGTCCCCGTGTCGGCGCCACGCGACGAAGGCTGTCCCCCCGGTCAGGATGAGCGCGAGGATGGCGCCAGGAATGCCCACCACCGCATTGACCTGGCGATAGGCGTTCAGGTTGGCGGTGGCCTCCGGGGTGACCTCCTCGTCCACGACATTCAGCGCCGCGTGCAGGCCCTCTGCGACGGCCCCGGCGCGGAGGGCGGGTCCCATGACCTCGTTGATGAGTCGCTCCTGCTCGTCGACCGACAGGTAGGCGACCTTGAACCCGCCCCCCGCGAAGGTGCTGATCACCCCGTGCTCGCGGGACGCGTCGAAGCTGACGAGGATCACGAGGCCATCGTCATACCCCTCGCGCCCAACGCCCCACTCGCTCAGGAGCGCCTCCGCCGCCGCCAGGTTCGTCTCGAAGTCCTGGCTGGGGTCCACCTGGAGGTAGATGGCGACCTCGGCGCCGCTCCGTGACTCGAGGGCGTCGATGCGCTCCTCGAGGGACGCCTCCGCAGCCGGATCCAGGGCGCCTGCCTCGTCATAGACCGCCTGGCCGGCCACGGGCTCCGGAAACGGAGCGCCCGCCGCCACGGTTCCGGTCATCAGCCAGGCCGCCATACCGGCCCCCAGCAGACTGAGGCTGAATCGGATACTCATTGGCACCGGACCACGATATCGGCCGGGGCCGCAACGATGCCCGGGATCTGAGCCTCGAAGTGGACCGATCCGCCCGGCGGCACCTCCGGTGACAGGGCCACCGTCCGCGCCACCGGGCTGCCGGCTCCGTTGACCGCGGTCAGCTCGCACCGGGCCCGCCCGGCGCGCGTGCCCTGGTTTTCGACCTGGATGGTGACCACGACCGACGCTTCGGCCACTGGTCCCACGGCCATCGCGTCACCGCTGAACGGACCCGCGCCGCCGACCAGCAGCGAGGCGACGACCCCCAGGCCGATGACCGAGCCGACGATGGCCACGGCCAACGTCCCGTGCATCTGGGTAGCGGCCGGAGCGACCATGCCGGCCCGATTGCAGACCTCGCACATCGTCTCCTCCACGTCGATGGGCCGGCCGCATTTCAGGCATCGACCCGGGGTCCCGAACGCGGGGAGATCCGATGTCGCAGGGCCTGTCACGCCGGGCCGCCCTCCGACTGGAGGAGCCGCTCCCCGGCGGGAATGGCGACCGTCAGCCAGTTGTCGCGCGGCGCCAAGGGGCAGCTCCACCTGGGGTCGTAGGTGCACGAGGGGTGATACGCGTAGTTGAAGTCCAGGACCAGCGAATCGCCCGCCGACCCCAGGTCCGCGCCCTTGATCGAGTCCCACAGGTAGCGGCCGCCGCCGTAGGTGGAGTGCCCGCTGGTCGCGTCGCGGAAGGGGATGAAGATGCCGCCACCGTATCCGGCCAGCCAGTACACGCCGAGGCGCTGGCTGGAGCCTTTCACCGTGAAGCTCACCCAGCCAATCCGGCTGAAGGCGAACGCGTCGCCGGTGGACATCGGCAGGTCGACCGGCGCCGATCCGGGATCGGGCTCAAGCGTGGCCGTGATGCGGAGTTCGGGGTCGTGCGGCCAGTACGCCAGGCCGCCGAACTGCGACCGCTCGCTGGCGGGGATCGGCGTCTGGGGATGCGTCCGAAAGAGCTCGTCCTTACTGGCTCGGAACGCCGCCAGGCGCTCCGGACCTGGCTCGGGATCGGCTCGGAGATCCGCATAGAGACCTGCCACGCGCCGACGCCAGTCGGCGAGATCGAGATGCTCGCTCATGGGTGGCCCATCGCGGGCTAAGGATAAAGGTGGCCGGCCGCGGGGCCGGCCACCATCGGTCTGGACTGCACCGAGCTGATCGTCAGATCAGCCCGCGATCCTCCAGCCAGGCCTCAGCCACGTCAGCGAGGTCCCCGAGCTCCACGGTGACGAGCAGGTTGAGCTCGATCAGCTGCTCGGTGGTGAGCTCCGCCGAAACCGCGTTGAGGGTCGATTCCAGCAGCTCACCGCCGGCATCGGCCAGCTCCTGGGTCACCACCGGGACCATGTTCTGCGCCGGGTTCAGGCCCCTGTCGTCCTCCAGCACGACCAGGTTGTACTGGCCGATCGCGGGCTGGGTGGTGCACACGCGCCCGACCTGGATGGCTCCCGCGTTCAGCGCCTCGGCCATGGCCGGACTGCAGGCGGACAGGTTCTCGACCGGTATGGCGGCCACGTCGATGCCATAGACCTCTTTCAGACCGATGCCACACAGCTCGCGCTCAGGACACTCCGCCGGCAGGCCCCAGGTGAAGTCGGCGGCGATGGGCGCGATGTCGCTCATCGTCTCGAGGCCGAACTCCTGGGCCGTCTCGGCGGTGACGGCAAACCCGTCCGAGTCCTGCCCCGGCGAGAAGGAGAAGGCCACCAGGCCGTGGTCGGCCAGGGCCTCACTCAGGTTGGACAGGGTCACCGTGGGATCGGGGTCGGACGTCGCCCCCACTCCATCGGCCATCCCCCCGAGGTACTCGGGCATGAGGTTCAGGGCGCCGCTTTCCAGGGCCGGCAGGGTCGTCTCCCGGGTCCCGAAGTACAGGTGGCGCTCCACCGTGAATCCCGCGGCCTCCAGGGCCTGGGCATAGATCTCGGCCACGATGGCCGACTCGTCGAAGTCGGCCGAGCCGACGATGACGGTGGGGAGTTCCGCGGGTGTCGACGGTGCGCCGGAACTCGGGCTCTGGGTGCTGCTGCCACCCGGCTGACAGGCACTGACCAGCAGTGCCAGCGTCGCCGCCCCGACAGCGAGCATGCGGATGTTCCGCATTGGGTCCTCCTCTGGTGTCTCGGTCGGTTCCTGCCGACCCGGACCCGCCCGGTGCGAGCCCGCGCGGGGAGTCTAGCAGTTACCAGCGTTCGCCGGACGGCGGTTAGACGGGGATGGTTGCGGCGGGGCCTTCAGCGGCGCGCGGGGTGCGCAGGCCCGGGGAGTGGGCCACCCGCTGTCCAAGCGCGAACAGCGCCTCGCTGACGAGGATCACGCCGATCACCAGCAAGGAGCCCGCGAACGTCCGCGGGAAGTCGCTGAGCGCGAACCCGGTCACGATGTACTGGCCCAGGCCCCCGGCCGAGATCACGGCCCCGAGGGTGGCGGTGGCGATGACCTGCAGCGACGCGGTTCTCACCCCGGCCACGACCACCGGCAGCGCAATCGGAAGCTCCACGCGCCGGAGGATCTGCGACTCGCTCATTCCCATCCCGCGCGCCGCTTCGGTGATGTCGCTCTCGACGCCGCGGATGCCGACGTACGCGTTGAGGACGATGGGCGGGATCGCCAACGCGGTCAGGGCAATCACGGTCGGCACGTTTCCGATGCCGCGCAGGTCGGCCGCCGCGATGAACGGGAGGGTGAGCGAGAACGCGATGCCCAGGACCCCCACGGATGGCACGGCGCGTCCAACGTTGGTGAGGGCCACCACCAACCCGGCCCACCGCCCGGTATGACCGATGGCCAGGCCCAGGGGCAGGGCGATCAGCGTTCCGGCCAGCAGGGACACGGCCGACAGCAGGACGTGCTCGCCCAGGCGGACGGGGATGGCGTCTCGCCCGGTCCAGTTTGCCGGGTCCGCGAACCAGGCCGCGACTTCGGTCAGGAAGTCCATGCCATCAGCCCCGGCCCGAGGCGCGCGCCCACGGGGTGAGCGCACGTTCCGCGAGCACGAGCCCGCGATCCGCGACGAGCGCCAGCAGCACCGACAGCCCGACGCCGACCAGGATGGCGGTGTCGAAACCGCGTCGGATCCCCAGCACGATGATGACGAACCCCAGACCGCCCTGGCCGATGAGCGCGGTCACCGCCACCAGGCCGATGGTGGTGACCGTCGCGATCCGGATGCCGGTCATGAGGACGGGCATGGCGAGGGGCAGCTCCACGCGCCACAGCCGCTGGGCGGTGGTATGGCCCATTCCTTGTGCAGCCTCGACGATCTCGGGCGTCACGCTCTCCAGACCGGTGAGACCGTTGCGGATGAGGATCAGGAGCGTGTAGCTGACCAGGGCAATCTCGGCGGTCACGATCCCGATCCCGGTCACCGGGATCAGAAGGCCGAACAGGGCAAGGCTGGGAATGGCGTACAGGATCCCCGCCAACCCGAGTACGGGACGGATGAGCCGTCGGCGCCGATGAATGAGCAGGGTCAGCGGAAAGGCGATGAGGACGCCGAATCCGACACCGATGAGGGTCAGCACCACGTGCTCGCCCGTGCGCAGGGCCAACGTGTCGAGGTTGTCGACGACCCAGTCCAGCCGGAAGAACGGGTCCTGATCGGTCACGACGCTGGACTGCCGACCTCGTCCTGGAGCGTCCCCGAGATGGCGGCCACGCTGATGACGCCCAGCACCGCGTCCTGGTCGTCGACCACCACTCCCAGCTGTACCGAAGACGCCAGCATGGCTGATAGGGCGTCGCGCAGGGTCGATTCGGGTTGGAGGAGGGCGGATCCCGGAACGGCCATGTCGGGTTCCACCACGTCGTCGCCGGTCAGGTCATCCGTCGCGACCCAGCCCAGGGGTCGCCGTTGGGCATCGGTCACCAGCACCCATTTCGTGCCATCGGGGACCCGTTGGCGGGCGGAGCTGATGGATTCGCCCG
>JBIOTW010000037.1:0-58914 GCA_044866355.1 Candidatus Limnocylindria bacterium
GCAGCTGGAGAGCGCTGGGCGCGGCGTTGATGATGTTCGCCGCGTTGGCGAGTTGCTCCGCGGCCAGGAATTCGCCCTCGGCGTTGATGATCTTCGCCCGCTTGTCGCGTTCGGCCTCCGCCTGGCGGGCCATCGCGCGCTTCATCTCCTGCGGCAGCTCGACGTCCTTGACCTCGACGATGCTGACCTTGATGCCCCACGGCGCCGTTTGCTCGTCGATGATCTGCTGAAGGCGCGTGTTGATCTCTTCGCGCTTGCTGAGCAGCTCGTCCAGCTCCGATTGGCCGAGCACGGAGCGCATCGTGGTCTGCGCGATCTGAAGCGTGGCGACCAGGAACTTCTCGACCCGCACAACCGCCGCCTCAGGGTCGACGACGCGGAAATAGCAGACGGCGTTGACGCGCACCGTGACGTTGTCGCGGGTGATCGCCTCTTGGCTCGGGATGTCGAGTGTCACGACCCTCAGGTCGATCTTCACCATGCGGTCGATGAACGGGATGATGAAGAACAGCCCCGGTCCTTTCGCGCCGACCAGTCGGCCGAGCCGAAAGATCACGCCGCGCTCGTACTCCTGCACCACCTTCACCGCGGCGCCGACGAGGCTCACGATGATGACCGCCGCGACGCCAAGGACCGGCAATAGACCGATGAGGTCTTCCATCTAGCTCTCCTTCTGGTCGGCTGCCTCCGGCAGCTGCTCCACGATGAGGTCGAGTCCCTCTCGACCGATGATGCGGACATGATCTCCCGGCCTCAAGGCCGTGTCCGCTTCGGCAGGACGCGCGCGCCACAGCTCGCCCTCGACGAAAACCGATGACGTCCCGCGCACGCTGCCCTCGCGCCCGACCATGTCCCTGCCGCCGATAAAGGCGGGTCGCCGTCGAGTTCGCATGACGGCCCGCAGCGCAAACAGGACGAATGCCACGAGAGCCAGGGTGATGCCGAAGATCAGCGGCCGACTGATCTCCAGAAACGGCGCTTGGCTGTCGTCGACCAGGATCAGAGCCCCGAGCACGAACGCGATCGCGCCACCGATGCCCAGCACGCCCCCGGACGCGACCCAGATCTCGGCGCCCAGCAGCGCCAGTCCCAAGACGAGCAGCGCCAGCCCGGCATAGTTGATCGGCAGCGTGCCCAGACTGAATAGCGCCAGGATGAGGGCGATGGCGCCGAAGATGCCTGGAAAGAAGGCGCCCGGGCTGCTGAGCTCGAAGTAGATGCCGAGGGTCCCAAGGCTGAGCAGGATCAGCGCGATGTTCGGATCGGAGAGGACGACCAGGAACTCCTCGAAGGGCGACATCGGTTCCTCGACCACCACTGCGCCGCTGGTGGCCAGCGTGACGTCGTCATCGAGCAGGCGAACGGTCATGCCGTCGATGACGTCGAGCAGCTCGACCCGATCGCGCGCGACGAGGTCCACCACGTCGAGCTCCAGGGCCTCCGTCGCCCCGACCGATACGCCGTTGCGAACCGCCTCCTCTGCCCAGTCGGCGTTTCTGCCACGCGCCTCGGCGATGCTGCGGGCGTAGACGGCCGTGTCGTTGATGATCTTGGTGCGCAGGTCATCCGGGAGCTCCTGGCCCTCGCCGCTGACGGGTGTGGCCGCCCCGATCCGCGTGCTTGGCGCCATGGCCGCCACGTGCGCTGCCATGGTGATGAACGTGCCGGCCGAGGCCGCGTGCGAGCCTGCCGGTGTCACGTACACGATCACCGGGAGTCGCGCGTTGAGCAGCGCGCCGGTGATCTCCTGGGTCGCGTCGAGCAAGCCGCCGGGCGTATCCAGCTCGATCAGCACCGCGGCGTCACCTTCTTCGGTGGCCTCCTCGATGCCGCGCACCAGGTAGCGTGCCGAGACGGGATTGATGATGCCGTCCACGATGAGCACGCGGACCTCACCCGCGGCGGCGCTCACATCACTCGGAGTCCCGATGCCGAGCGACAGGACACCAAGGCAAAGTGCCGCGAGCGATAACCCGCGTCTGAGCGTGCGCGCGAGAGGCATTCGTCTACCTAGCGTCGTCACGGTCAAAATAGAAGCCACCGGCCATGCGCCAGCAGTCTCCACCTTACGCCTGATAGGGAAGGACGTCGCTTCCGGGGCCAGATGGTCCGCCGCCCACTCGTCTGCGGACTCGATTCGCGATCGGGCGATTTCGGCAGTTCCCTCTCGATCCGCCGATTGACCCTCGGATGACCGGATCGGTATCCTCTGTGATCGCGTGGCGGAGTAGCTCAGTGGTAGAGCAGGGGACTCATAAGCCCTTGGTCGGTGGTTCGAATCCGCCCTCCGCTACCAGATCCCCCCTCCTCGCATGGATGGCGGACGGGGCCGCCCGGACCGGCATCCCGGATGGCGCTCCGCTGGTCCTGGCCGTGTCGGGTGGCCCGGACTCGATGGCGCTGCTGCATGCGGCCCTCCGCCTGGCACCGGACCGAGGCTGGCAGCTGGTGGTCGCCCACCTCGACCACGGCCTGCGGCCGGACTCGGGCTCGGACGCCACGTTCGTGACCGATGCCGCCGATGCCCTGTCGCTGCCCTGGCGCCTGCGGCGGACCGATGTCGCCGCCCAGGCGGCGACCGACGGGGTGGGGATCGAGGAGGCCGGCCGCGCCGCGCGCTACGCGTTCTTCGACGAGGTCGCCGACAGCCTGGGTCCGGAAGCCCTGATCGTCACGGCGCATACCGCCGATGACCAGGCCGAGACCGTGCTCATGAACCTGGTCCGGGGCAGCGGGCAGCACGGTCTGCGCGGGATGCCGGCGCGGCGCGGCCGCGTGGTGCGGCCCCTGCTCGATGTCCGCAGATCCGATCTGCGGGAGGCACTGGAGGCCGCCGGAATCCCGTACCGCGTGGATCCCTCGAATGCGGACGCCGACCGCTCGCGGGCATGGGTGCGGGCCGAGCTGTTGCCGGCGCTCCATCGCCTCAACCCGTCTGCGGTGGCGGCGCTCAACCGCTACGCCGAGCTGGCGGCAGAGGACGACGACCTGCTGGATGCGTTGGCGGCGGAGGAGCTGGTGCACCGGCGTAACGCCGATGGGACCATCGACTGGCGCGTTCCGCCGCCGACTTCGCTGGGGCGACGCGTCCTGCGCCTGGCGATCGGGGATCCGGCGCCGGCCGCGGATCGCATCGAGGCGGTCCTGGACGCGGCCAGCGGCCCGCGTGGCGGGCTCGTCATCGAGCTCGGTCGGGGACGGACGGCGACGATCCGCGGCCGGCGCATCCGTATCGGTCCGTGAACCTATCGGGGTAGTCCCATCGACTCCATTTGTTGCTATGGGTGAGCGTCCCTATACTCAGGTCCGGTCGTCCCCCCTTCTTGCATTGGAGTGCGCCCCCGCCTCGTGAACAGCCGACTCGTCCGCAGCAGCATCCTGATCGTGGTCGCCCTGTTCGCGATGGCCATGCTGTGGACCTACCTCATGGGCTCGAACGAGGGTGAGCCGTACACGTACAGCCAGCTCCTGACCGATGCGCAAGAAGGTCAGGTCAAATCCGTCACCCAGGACGGCACCACCTTGACCGTCGACTTCGTCGACACATCCGTCGAGCCGAAGACGGCCGTCGTCCCATCGGACAACATCAACGTCTTCACCGAGGTGTGCGCCGCAACTGGCCATGAGCCAGGCCCGACGTGCCCGATCGTGTACGAAGCGGTCGCGGCCAGCGGGACGGGCCAGCTGCTCGGCTACCTGATCACGGCCCTTGTGCCGGTCCTCCTCATCGGCGCCTTCTTCTTCTTCATGATGCGCCAGGCCCAGGGCACCAATAACCAGGCCATGAGCTTCGGCAAGAGCCGAGCCCGGATGTTCCTGGGCAGCAAGACGGTCGTCACCTTCGCCGACGTGGCCGGGGTCGAGGAGGCTAAGCAGGAGCTGACCGAGGTGGTCGAGTTCCTGAAGTACCCCGAGAAGTTCAACGCGCTCGGGGCCCGCATCCCGCGCGGCGTGCTGCTGGTCGGCCCGCCGGGCACCGGAAAGACGCTCCTCGCCCGGGCGGTGGCCGGCGAGGCGGGCGTCCCGTTCTTCTCGATCTCCGGGTCGGAGTTCGTGGAGATGTTCGTGGGCGTGGGTGCCAGCCGGGTGCGCGACCTGTTCGAGCAGGCCAAGCGCAACTCCCCGTGCATCGTGTTCGTGGACGAGATCGACGCCGTCGGCCGCCAGCGTGGCGCCGGCCTGGGCGGGTCGCACGACGAGCGCGAGCAGACCCTGAACCAGATCCTGGTCGAGATGGACGGCTTTGACACGAACACGAACGTCATCGTGGTGGCCGCCACCAACCGGCCGGACGTCCTGGACCCCGCCCTCCTGCGACCAGGTCGGTTCGACCGCCAGGTGGTGCTGGATCGGCCCGATATCAAGGGTCGCCGCGAGATCCTCGACGTCCACGTCAAGGGCAAGCCCCTGGACAAGACGGTCGACCTGGACGACCTGGCCCGCCGCTCCCCGGGATTCTCGGGCGCGGACCTCGCCAACCTGGTCAACGAGGCGGCCATCCTCGCCGCGCGGCGCAACAAGAAGACCATCACCCAGCCCGAGTTCACCGAGGCGGTGGACCGCGTGATCGCCGGTCCCGAGCGGCGCAGCCGGATCATCACCGAGGACGAGAAGAAGATCATCGCCTACCACGAGGGCGGTCACGCCGTCGTCCAGCGCGCGCTTCCCAAGTGCGACCCGGTCACCAAGGTGACCATCGTGTCGCGCGGGATGGCCCTGGGCTACACCATGAGCCTGCCCAGCGAGGACCGATACCTCCACAGCAAGACCGAGTTCGAGGACAAGATCGCCGGCATGCTGGGCGGCCATGTCTCGGAGGAGATCGTGTTCGGCGACACGACCACCGGCGCCAGCAACGACATCGAGAAGGCCACCAACCTGGCGCGGGCCATGGTCACCCAGTACGGGATGAGCGATGCGCTGGGCCCGCTGGCCTTCGGCAAGAAGGAAGAGATGATCTTCCTGGGCCGCGAGATCTCCGAGCAGCGCAACTACTCCGACGAGGTGGCGGCCAAGATCGACGTCGAGGTGCGCCGGATCATCGACCAGGCCTATGAGCGGGCCCGAGTGGCTCTGACCGAGCACCGCGCCGTCCTTGACCGCCTGGCCGATCTGCTGGTGGAGAAAGAAACGATCGAGGCGGCGGAGTTCGAAGCCCTGTGGGACGGGGTCCTGCCGCCGCGCGACCTGGGCGGTCCCAAGCCGGCCGAGTCGGCCCCGGTGGACGAGCTTCCCGAAGCGGCCGGCGAAGAAGAAACCGCTGCCCCGCGCCGCCGACGCGGCCCCGCGCCCCAGCCAGCCTGAGCCCCACCCGGCCGGGAGCGGTCGCGGCACCCGGACGGCGCTAGTCCTATCGGCCCATTCCAGTTCGTGAAGGGGTGGTCGTATACTCGCCACTGGTGCGTCTGGGCACCTGCCCGGAGCCCGGCACGACAGCGAGGCCGACCTCCCACATGATCGACGAATCGCCCGCTCCGCAGGCCGTCGCCGCGGACTGGAAGCTCGAGACCAACGGCGCCGCGCTCGACCCTCGCAGCGCGCTGGAAGTCCTGACCAATCTCAATGAGCGCGTGTCGGAGGGCAAGGTCGGCGACCTGCAGCCCATCGCCACCGGCTTCGTCCCGTTCGACAAGGCCATCGGCGGCGGGCTGCGAGCCGGGGAGCTGATGCTGATCGGCGGGGCCCAGGGCTCGGGCAAGACGACCCTGGCCCTCCAGATGGCCCGCAACATGGCCGCGTCGGGCCAGGCCAGCGTGCTGTACGTGTGCTTCGAGCACGAGGAGGACTACCTCGTCCAGCGCATGATCGCCATGGAGTCCGCGCTCGCCGCCCTGCCCAAGAAGACCGGTGCGGTGAAGATCCAGGATGTCCGCCAGGAGGTGCTCTCCACCTTCGAGGCGGCCGCTGAAGCCGGCCAGACCGCCAAGCTGGGCGCCAACCCGCGCCTGCGACCCAGCCTGGAGCGGATCGCGCGCTACGGCAACTCGATGTACCTCATGCGCGGCACGGCCACCGACCACACCGTTGACAACCTGCGCGCCCTGGTCGAGACCCGCGCCGACGGCGAGGACCGGCGACTCGTCCTGTTCGTGGACTACCTTCAGAAGGTGCCGGTCATCCCGGAGCCGACGACCGAGGAGGAGAAGGTGACCCGGGTGGTGAACGGGCTCAAGGACATCGCCCTGGCCACTGAGATCGCGGTGGTGGCCATCGTGGCGGCCGATCGGGAGGGCCTCAAGGCCAAGCGCCTGCGGAACCACCACCTGCGCGGCAGCAGCGCCATCAACTACGAGGCCGACATCATCCTGATCCTGAACGACAAGTACAACATCGTGGCCAAGGTCAACATCGAGTTCAACCCGTACCAGGCCCAGCGCTACCGCGACTGGGTGGTGGCCACGGTCGAGAAGAACCGGGGCGGGCAGGACAACATCGACTTCGAATGGCAGAAGCTCTTCCAGTACAGCTGCTTTGATCCGAACGGCCGCATCACGGCCGAGAAGCTGATCGAAGAGCGCCTCTACACCGAGTAACGGCGCCGCCGCGCCATCCTGGGCAAGATGGCGATGGGCGCTGCCTGACCGACGGCCTGGCGGCGAGTCCTCTCGCCCCCGGGTAGGCTCTAACCCGATGTCCGATTCCAGCTCGCCGCGTCCGCCGCTGCGGGCGGTCTTTCTCGACGTGGGCGAAACGCTCATGCATCCGCAGCCGACCTGGGAGCACGTCTACGCGCGGGCGTTCGCCGATTTCGGGGTGGCGGTCGAGATGCCGGCGCTCCAGACATCCCTGCGTCGCGTCTATCGGGGTGGCGGCTACGGCTTCGACGGCAGCCTGGTGCCCAGCGCCGACGCGAGCCATCGACGCCTGGTGGAGATGGATCAGACTGCGTTCAACGAGGTTGGGATCGGCCCGCTTCCGGAGGAATTCTTCCGGCACCTCGCGAACCTATTCATGGATCCCGCCACGTGGTACGTCTTCCCTGACGTCCGGGTCGTATTGCCCCAGCTGAAGGACCGCGGCCTGGTGCTGGGCGCGGTGTCCAACTGGGCGTGGCAGCTCCCCGAGCTGCTCGACGCGCTGGATCTGGGCCGATACCTGGAATTCGTGGCCGCCAGCGCGCGGATCGGCTTCGACAAACCACACCCCGGCATCTTCCGCTGGGCACTGGACCGGGCCGGGGTGGCCCCCGAATCGGTCATGCACGTCGGCGACCACGTGGATGCCGACGTGGCCGGCGCACGGCAGGTGGGGATCGAGCCGATCCTCATCGACCGTCGCGGCCGATACCAGCCACCACCGGATGACGTGCCGGTGATCCGGACCCTCGACGAGCTGCTGCCGATGGTGGATGGCCGAATGCCCGCGGCGCCACGCGCCTCTGGCTGAGGTACGGACGGGGCGCCGACTCGTGCAGGAAACGTGGCGTTGCTTCGTCGCCGTGCCGCTGGCACCCAAGCTGCGGACCGATCTCGAAGCCGCGGCCGGCGCATGGCGGGCATTGGGACATGCACCTGATCTGCGCTGGACCGATCCCAACGGCTGGCACGTGACCCTCGCCTTCCTGGGCGCGACCGACGCGTCGGCTGTGCCCGGACTGGTCGCCTCGCTGCGCAACGTCGCGGCCGAGACGTCGCCCTTCCGGGTTTCGACTGGCGGTGTGGGCGCCTTTCCGCGGCCGGGAGCCGCGCAGGCCATCTGGTACGGCGTGTTCGACCCGGATCGTCGCCTGAAGGACCTCGCGTCGCGCGTCCAGGCCGCGGTCCTGCCTCCCGGGCCACCCGCCCGCTTCCGCGCCCACGTCACGCTGGCTCGGAGCCGGGTCCGGCGCGGTGAACCGCTGGGCCCGTGGTTGGCGACGCTCGAGCCGCCGCCGGGGACATTGGCGGTGAACGCGCTGACCATGTTCCGGAGCCACCGTGGGCGTGGCCCGGCCCGCTACGAGGTCCTTGCCAGGCTGCCACTGCGCGGCGCAGGATCGGGGCATGGTTGAGCCCATCGTTCGGGAGCCGCGGCCACCAGCGGTCGCCGTCATCGGCGACGGCGATCCTCGCGGGCCCGATGCCCACCGGATCCTGGAGTGGGCCGAAGAGGTCGGGCAGCTGCTGGCCCGCGGCGGGGCAACCGTCATCACCGGCGGTCTCGGCGGAGTCATGCGGGCCGCCTCGCGCGGCGCCCGGGTCGCGGGCGGCTCGACGATCGGAATCCTGCCCGGGGCCGACGCCGCCGATGCCAACGAGTTCGTGCAGCTGGCGATCCCCACCGGCCTCGGCGTCGTGAGGAACCTGGTGGTCGTGACCGCATCCGATGCGGTCGTGGCCGTCGGCGGGCGGCATGGCACGCTCTCGGAAATCGGTCTGGCGCTGCGCATGGGACGCGAGGTGGTCGGCCTCGGGTCGTGGCGGATCGAGGCCGATCAGCGCGTCGGCGGTCCGCGCCTGCATCGGGCGCGCGACCCGCGCGAGGCGGCCCAGCTCGCCCTTCGGCTGGCCAAGGCAGGACCCACCACCACGGCCTGAACCAGAACGCCGGCCCTCGCGGGCCGGCGTCATCGTTTCAGCGGCTCCTCGCCTTCAGTCGACGATGCCGCGCTGTGGCAGTTGATACAACGATCTCGGATCGTATGGCATCAGGATCTCGCTGTTTCCCACGATCTTCCATCGGTAACTCACGATCTGTACGGCCGCGATGTCGCCGCTGACTGTACCGCTCCCGTTCAGGGTGACGAGTTGATCGGCTGCGTAGATCGTCCCACCAATGGCCAAGGCCTGTGTGCCACCGCCAAGTTTGATCTCGCACGCTAACAGCGGACAACTGGCTCTCCAGTCGTGCCACAGCAGCATTCCCTTAAAGGGGCACGTTGTGGGATCGACGCTGCACGCGTAGTCACCAATCGCGTATGCCTGGAACTTGATGCCCGATGTGAAATCGATTCCAGACTGGCAATGCTTATCCGGTTCGGCGATCCAGTCGGCGGCGCACCCCGCCGCGTACAGTGGGTTATCGGTGTTGTAGATCATCACTTGCGCGGTCGACGGACCTCCGGCGCCGGCAATGGCCTCGATTACGCTTCCCGTTTGCTTGATGCCGCCACCCGCGATGATGTAGATGCCTGGCTCCATCTGGATCCGATACTTGTCCGTACTCAGCTGCCAGCCCCCGTAATAGACGCCCGGCGACAGCGTCACGCATCGGATCGAGGCATCGTCTGCGCACGGCACCCAAGTCCAATTGATGCCGCCGGCCCCGCACCCCTGGCTCGCCACAGCGGTAGTCTGAGGTCCGGACGCCCCGCAGCGCGCGCCAGGCGTTGAGGCGCTCACTGCTGGGCCACGAAGGCTCGCCATTGGGTCATAGACGGGCAGAGCTCCTTGGTATACCTGGCTGCCGTCCTCGGTGGTGATGGTTGCGCCACCATTCAGCGCGCAATCGCCATAGGTGTAAGCAGCCGGGGCGGTAAGGCTCGATGAGCCCGACACCTTGAGAGCACCCGATCCGCCACCACAGTCTGCCAGCCCTTCAGGACTCACCGGGCCGTCACAGTCCGAATTGATGTGCAGGTATCCACCATCAAACGGCAATCCGGTGTCGGGGTCGATGATGGGCTCAATGGTCACCTTGGCGCCCGTGCTGGGGCCGCCGTTCCCCTGAATCATTCCCGCATCGCAACCATGTGGGTCGAGCGCGTGAAGAGAGGAGCCGTAGCCTCCGTCGTCCGTGTTCGCCGCCGTTGCCCCAGTGGTAACTATCGCGGTGTCTTGCCCGAACAGCCGCCCAAAGAAGAGCGGATGAGTTGCATGAATAATCACCTGCACGAAGCCATTGCGACCCCTAAATGCCCCGCTGATTGGCGGAGTTTTGACTTGAAGATCCCCCGACGCGAGGGCGGCCGCGCAGTTTGCATCCGTCTGGAAGAAGCCGTTCTCCTGGACATAGAAGCACGCGTCGGCCTCCATCGCGGGCATGTTGACCGTGGGGTTCCCCGTGACCGGGTCGCGGAGCCATCTGGCGGCCGCGATCGCGGCTGGATCTACCGCATTCTGCTCATGGCGACGGAGCATCCAGGAGAAGCCCAGGTCCATGACAAGCGCCGCGATGCCGAGAAGGACGACCATCCCGGCCGCAACGACGATCAGGATTTGACCGCGCGGCTCGGACTTCATGACCTCACTCCTACTGCTGGCGCTGAATGGGCTCGGTGATCACCCCTCTTAGAATCACCGTCTCCGGGATTAACAGAAAACCGGCCATGGGCGGTCCCCAGGCATAACACGCATAGGCGGTGACCTGGTTGGCGACGATTCGGCCTTGGCCCTCAGAGAGGTCGCTGGCCGTGTCTGTTGTCGCGTTGTAGAGACCCGCGTGGCAGGCGATCAGCTCGGGGTTGAGTCCCGGGTCGTGGCCGTCAATGAGGCAGGGCGCCCACGTGCTCGACTGCCCGGCGACGGTGCCGTTCGGCGGTGCGTCGATGCTTCCAGTGGCGTCGTCGACCCATCCAGACCAGCACGCCGTGACATTCAACGCCGAGGCAGGAAGGCCGAATACTTTGTCCCGGGCGGCGTTCGTCATTTCCGGCCACGGGTCGGGGTTCCCACTCCCGTCCAGCGTCTCGGGCGCATCACAGCGGTAGTACCTGCCCGTTCCGCTAGTCGGATCGATCACTGGGTCGAGGGTCGAAACAGTCGGACATTGCGCGGTGGCGCTGTGGATTGCGGCATGACGCGCCGCCTCGCGGGCGGCATTGGTCACCTGCTGCTGATAGAAGACGCCGATCCCGATGACGATGATTCCCATGAAGACGACCAGGAAGAGTGGAAAGGCTAGCGCCAGTTCGACCATGGTCTGTCCCCGCGTTGAGCGAGCGGTCAGGCGCAGCATCAGTAGTCGCCCACGACAAAGTGCCGGTCACGCTGCATCCAGATGTCACCAAGGGAAAGCGACGCACCAAATGGGAGTTCGAAATGGAGGTTGAAGAGTGTGGTGAAGTGGTAGCAGGCGCGCACCTCGACATATGGCACCGCAGTTAGACCTGGTGGCGCCGGAGCCACATTCGAGGGGTCTGCTGTCGCCGCCCAAGCGTCGATGGCGGTGCATTCCGGCGGGACGGCAGCTTTGGGCTGGCCGCATGAAGGATCGGCACCGTACTGATCGTGCACGCAGGCGGCGGCCACCGGCATGGTGCAGTTTCCCGAACCGTCAACCGCTAGGTTGGGGAGTACCTGCGCCTCGCTGCAAAGTACGTCCAGCGCAACGTCGTGGATCCGTTGGTAGTCCGTCGCTGAAGGCGCGGGAGTGTTACGGATAACCTGCTGAAGTTCCTGGGCGGCGGCCTCGGCTGCGTCCCGCGCGGCGGCTTCCATCGTGATGCCAGCAGTGAAGACCCTGCCGAAATCCACGACACCCAGGAGAATCACGAGGAGCAGCGGGAGAATAAGGGCGAACTCGACGAGAGTCTGCCCCCCTGGGTGTTCCGTTCTGCCTCGTGCTGCTCGGACGATCATCGCTCCCCCCACCAATCGTCTGACCGGGCAGCGCTGCATTCCCTGGGCTGACTTTAGTACCGTCGCTGCACAGTACGATCGGCGGGCACGGAGTGTAGACCGGCCACGCTTGCAGGCAACCTTACAGAACCGGCCCTAACTCAACCCCCGGCGCGCGCGCGCACCACTTTCGGACGGCCCCATTCGAGCATGGAACGTGTACTCGTCCTCCCACGCGAATCGGTCCCTGGAGGCTGCGACTTCCTTGGGCTGAAGCCGATGGGCGACTCCGATCTCGGGGACATCCGCCGCGCGGTGGCCGCCGATGGCCGCTGGCTCGAACGCAGTCGCGCCGAGGAGGACCCGAGCCACAAGCAGCCGATTCCCTACGTCGTGGTGCGGGATGCGGACCAGGTGTTCCTGATGGAGCGAACCGACGCCGGTGCCGATGCACGACTCCACCGGCGGGCCACCATCGGGGTGGGTGGCCATCTCAACCCGGTTGACGCCGGCCCCGACCCGCTTGGATCCGGGCTTGGGCGCGAGTGGGGCGAGGAGCTCAGCGCGGACTGGGAGCCCGAATTCATCCCCATCGGCCTCCTCAACGACGATCGGAACCCGGTCGGATCGGTCCACTTGGGGATCGTCTTCGGGGTGGAGGCGGGCGGGCGTCCGATTGACGTGCGAGAGAAGGCCAAACTGTCCGGCCACCTCGCTCCCATCGAGGAGGTTTGGGCTGCCTGGGACCGGCTCGAGACGTGGTCGCAGCTGGTGGTCGAAGCGCTGTGGGGTCGTCAGCCCGGCTGACGGGCAGCTGGGCCGCCCGGCCCTATACTCGATCCGTGGCTTCGCTGCGACGAGCTGCCCTCCTGGCCCTCATTCTGCTCGGTATTGGTGGGGTGGCGGCAGCCGGCGAGCCGTCGGTCGCCGAGGTCGAGCTCACCGGGGTCATCGACCAGGTCAACGCCGCGTACGTGGAAGAGTCGGTCGAGGCCGCGGCCGCGGCCGGCGCGGTGGCCATCCTGATCGAGATCGACTCACCCGGCGGTGAGCTGACGAGCACCGACCGCATCGTCAAGGCCATCCTGAACAGCCCCATCCCGGTCATCACCTGGGTATCGCCATCCGGCGGCCAGGCCGCGTCGGCGGCCACGTTCATCACGCTGGCGGGGGACGTCGCCGCCATGGCGCCACTGACCACCATCGGCGCCGCATCGGTGGTCGGCTCGGGAGGCGAAGAGCTGCCCGAGACCCTGTCCGCCAAGATCACGAACGACCTGGTGGCGGAGATCCGCGACCTGGCTGAATCACACGGCCGGAATGCGGACTGGGCCGAGTCGGCGGTCCGGGACGCGGCGAGCATCGGTGCGGACGACGCCGTAGAGCTGAGCCCACCCGTCGTGGACCTCACCGCATCTACGACAGACGACCTGTTCGCTGCCATCGATATCGGCGAACGAGCCGACGGGTATGCCTATCGCTTCGAGGGCGAGTCCCTGCCGACCCTGAGCGGCCGTCCGCTCCTGCCGATCACCATGAACGTGGGCCAGGAGCTGCTCCATGTCCTGAGCGACCCGAACATCGCGTTCCTGCTGTTCACGATCGGCTTCTACGGGATCATCGCCGAGCTGTTTCACCCGAACTTCTTCTCGGGCATCGTGGGCGCGATCGCCATCGTGCTGGCCTTCATCGGCTCCAACAGCCTGCCCCTCAACCTGGGTGGCCTGCTGCTGGTCCTGATCGGGCTTGGCCTGTTCGCCCTCGAGCTGGTGATCACCTCGCATGGACTGCTGGCCGTGGGCGGAGCCATTGCGTTCATCTTCGGCGCCTTCGCGCTGTACACCGGCGTGGATGGGACGGATGCCATCCAGATTGAGCTGAACCCGATCTTCATCGTGCTTCCATTGGTGGTCGCCGTCGGGTTTCTGATTCTGGTCACACGTGGCATGGTCGAGATTCGCCGACGTCCGGCGCCCACTCAGCCCATGCTTGCGCTGGTCGGGGTGGCGGGCACGGCCCAGACCCCGATCGCCCCCATCGGCATTGCTTCGGCAGCCGGCGAAACGTGGAGCGCCCGCAGTCGCGAAGGTCCCATTCGCCCCGGCCAGGCGTTGCGCGTGGTTGGGGTCAATGGATTGGAGTTGATCGTTGAGCCCGCCGACTCGGCGGACCGACCCACCACCGAGGAGGACTGACCGATGGAATCCATCATCCCCATCATCATCCTGGTCGTCGCGCTGGCCGTCGTGCTGTGGCTGCTGTACAGCGCCATCCACATCGTCCGCGAGTACGAGCGCCTGGTCGTCTTCTTCCTGGGCCGGCTCCAGGGAGCCCAGGGCCCGGGGCTGGTGCTGCTGATCCCGGTCATCCAGCAATCGGTCAAGGTGGATCTGCGTGAGCGATTCCTGGAGATTCCCCAGCAGAGCTGCATCACCAAGGACAACGCTCCAATCAGCATCGACTTCCTGGTCTATTCCAAGGTCTTCGAGCCGGAGACGACGGTGACCCAGGTGGTGGACTTCACGGGCGCCTCGCAGGCGCTGGCTGCGACCACCCTGCGAGCCGTGATCGGGGACATCCCATTGGACGACGTGCTGGCCAAGCGGGAGGAGATCAACACCATCCTGCGCACCAAGCTCGACGAGACGACGCACCGCTGGGGCGTCAAGATCACGACTGTCGAGATCCGCGAGATCGTCCCGCCGCGCGACATCCAGGACGCCATGAATCGCCAGATGAGCGCCGAGCGCAACCGGCGGGCGGTGATCACCGAGTCGGAGGGCACGCGGCAGGCCTCGATCAACGTAGCCGAGGGTGACAAGCAGAGCACCATCCTGCGGGCCGAGGGTGACAAGCAGAGCGCCATCCTGCGGGCCGAGGGCGAGCGCCAGGCCCAGGCTCTGCGGGCCGAGGGATACGGCACGGCCCTGACTACGATCTTCGGGGCGGCCAGCGGAGTGGACGAAAAGACGATGCAGATTCAGTACCTCGAGGTCCTCAAGTCGCTTGCCAACTCCGAGAGCAAGACCTGGGTGGTGCCGATGGAGCTGACCGATCTGACGCGCCGGATTGGCGCCTCCCTGATCGGCGGTTCGGAGGATCGCTGATCACGCGATTGGCCGGGATCGGGCGTCGCGGCCTGCTGGCCTGGCTGGGCGGGCTGGGATCGGCGCTGGCCGCGGGCTATCTCGGCTACCTGGGGGTGGTTGGATCCCGTCGTGTCGTAGCGCCGACCCTCCATGCCCTGGACGAGGTCGAAGGGTTGGCGGGCTCGCCTGCCGAGCTGGGCCTTCCTCACGAGGAGATCCGCTTCACAACCGATGATGGGGTGACGCTCGACGGCTGGCTGATCCCGGCCGCGCGCGAGACCCGGGCCGCGGTGATCCTCCTTCACGGCTTCTCGTGGCATCGCCTGCCGTGGCTGTCGTTCTTCGTCCCGTGGCTCCGGCAGCGCTACCACGTCCTCCAGTTCGATTTCCGCGGGCATGGCGCGTCGGACCCGGCCGCCATCACGCTCGGGACGAGGGAGCGGCGCGACGTGGCCGCAGCCGTCCGCCTGCTCGAGGGGCGTGGCCTGGGACCGATCGCCCTGTTCGGGGTCAGCATGGGCGGCGCGACAGCCATCATCGCGGCGCCGGAGCTGCCGGTGGCCGCGGTCGTCGCCGATGCGGCCTACGCGGACATTCGCCACCCAATCGCCAACCGGATGCGCGAGCTGCGCCTGCCGTTTCCCGGACTCGGCTCGCGGCTGATCATCGCCGGCGCCGCGCTGCGCTCTCGGACCCGGCTCATCTCGCCGATCGATCGAGTTGCCGCGATTGCGCCGCGCGGCCTGCTCCTCATCGCGCCGCGGCTGGATCGGCTCGTCAGCTGGCGCCAGTCGGTTCGTCTGTACGAGTCTGCGGGTGACCCGAAGGAGCTCATGGTGGTGGATGGGGCGGAGCACGGAGAGGCTCGGGCCGTTGGGGGAGACGCCTACGAGCGACGGGTGCTCGGATTCCTCGAGCGGTATCTCGAGCCGGGGACTTCCCGGACCCTGGCTTAGGAGCGCGTGGGCAGCCGACTATAATCCGCGCCACCCGGGCCGGGCGGACCTGCCGGACCGGCCGGGCTCGCGCGAGGGCCCATGGCAGTCAAGGTCCTGGTCGTCGACGACGACCTGAACATCCAGCGTGTCCTGAGCTTCACCCTCAAGCAGGAGGGTTTCGAGGTTCTGCTCGCCGGAGATGGGGAGAGCGGGGTAGCGGCCGCCGCCGAGCAGTTGCCCGACCTGATCCTCATGGACGCCGCGCTGCCGGGCATCGACGGCTACCAGGCCATCACTCAGATTCGTGCCGCGGAGCACGCCGGTCGACGTGTCCCGATCCTCCTCCTCACCGCCGAGGCCGACATCGGGCTGCGGGTCAAGGGCCTGCGGGCGGGCGCCGATGACGACATCGTCAAGCCCTTCCACCCCGCCGAGCTCATGGCTCGGATCAAGGCCCTCCTGGCCCGCAGCGGGCTGGGCGGCACGCGGGCGGACGCCGCGCAGGCCACGCTCCGGCGGGTGGTTGTGTTCTACGGGGCCAAGGGAGGCGTCGGCAACACGACGTTGGCCATCAACACTGCCATCGCGCTTGCCGCGGAGCACCAACGCCGGGTCGCCCTGGTGGACGCCAACCTGCAGTTCGGTGACCTGCGGGTCTTCCTGGACCTCAAGCTCGATACCGCGTCGATCGTGAACGCCATATCCGAACCCGAGCTCGACGCCGATCTCCTGCGCCGGCTGGTGCTGTCCCATGCGTCCGGCGTGGACCTCCTGCTGGCGCCGACGGCCCCGGAGCAGGCCGACCTGGTCATGGAGAGCCATCGGAGCTCCCCGGACGCGCTGACCAACGTGCTCGAGATCATGCGTGGGCTGTACGACTACACCGTCATCGACGCCGCGCGCAGCCTCGATGACGTGACGATCCACCTCTTCGACGAGGCCGACGTCGTGTACGTGGTCCTGACCGCCGACCTCTCGTGCCTGAAGAACGTCCAGCTCGTGCTGAAGACGATGACCGAGCTGGGGTATTCGCGCGACAAGGTCCAGCTCGTCCTGAACCGATCGAATGCGTTCACCGGGATCAACATCGCGAACGCAGAGAGCGTGCTGGGGCGGCCCATCCAGCACAAGGTCATCAACGAGTACCGCGCCGCCATCGGGTCCCTGAACTCCGGCGCGCCGTTCATGATCAGCCGCCCCGGGAGCCCGCTGGCGCGGGCGGTTGGGGACTTCGCCAATGCCGTGGACCGCGAGCTCTCGAAGGTGGAGGTCGAAGCCTGACCGAGGCGCCCCGGACAAACCCGGTCTGACAAGCGCGGCCTAAGCGCCCGATAACGCCCCCGACCCAGACTGCATCCCGCCGGTCGCCGCCGGATCAGGGAGGCGAGCAGGCGGCGCGCCGGCACTTCCATCTCGACGCTGCGCCTCCACGCGGGGTGGAGCGGTTGCTGGCGGAAACGGTGAGTGCCTCGCTCCGCGGCGTGGAGGCGGTGCCGGTCCGGGTCGAGGTGGACGTTGCCTTTGGCCTGCCCGGGCTGACGATCGTGGGCCTGGCCGGCAGCGCCGTGCAGGAGGCGCGCGAGCGAGTCCGTAGCGCCGTGCGGAACAGCGGGTTCGAAGTCCCGGCCCGGCGGATCACCGTCAACCTGGCCCCGGCCGATCTGCCCAAGGAAGGCACCGCGCACGACCTGGCCATCGGCATCGGGCTGCTGGCAGCTTCGGGCCAGCTCGACGCGGACCTGGCCCACACGGCGCTCCTGGCCGAGCTGGCCCTCGACGGGTCGCTGCGGCCGGTGGCGGGAACCCTGGCCCTGGTGGCCGCGGCTCGCGACGCCGGCCGCCGATCTGCCGTCGTGGCGCGTGACGATCTGGTCGAGGCGGCGGCCGTTCGCGGGATCGCCGTGCACGGTGCCACCTCGCTCGGCGAGGCCGTGGCCCACCTGGCCGGTGTCCGCAGGCTGCCCGCGGCGGACCCCACACCGCTGCCGGCTCGGCAGCCGGTGGGACCCGGCACCGACCTGCGCGATGTCATCGGTCAGCCCCTCGCCCGGCGCGCGCTGGAGATTGCGTTGGCCGGCGGCCACAACCTGGCCCTGGTCGGCCCGCCGGGTGTCGGCAAGACCCTGCTCCTGTCGTCTGTCCCCGGTCTGCTACCGCCGTTGGACGACCAGGAGGCGGTGGAGGTCAGCCGCATCTACTCCGTGGCGGGGCTGGTCGACCGTCGCCGGCCGTTGACGCGCCTCCGGCCCGTCAGGGCGCCCCACCACACCGTCTCGGTGCAGGCCCTCGTGGGCGGGGGCGAGCGGATTCGACCCGGCGAGGCCAGCCTCGCCCACCGGGGCGTGCTGGTCCTGGACGAGCTTCTCCAGTTTCGGCCCGATGCCCTCGACGCGCTCCGACAGCCCATCGAGGCGGGGGAGGTGGCCATCGCTCGGGTCGAGGGCTCGCTGCGCCTGCCGGCCCGCTTCACGCTGCTGGTGGCCTTCAACCCCTGCCCGTGTGGGTGGCTCGGGTCGCGCTCTCACGCGTGCGACTGCGACCCATCCGCCGTCCAACGCTACGTACGTCGGCTCTCGGGCCCGCTGCGCGACCGGATCGACCTGTGGGTCGTGCTCGACGAGCCTCGTCGACTCACGGCGGACGCGAGCACGGAGGCGAGCGCTGCCGTGGCCGCGCGCATCGAGGCTGGATGGTCGTGCCAGCGCTCACGGCAGAGCGGACCCAACGCCGCGCTGGGCCCGGAAGCGCTGGATCCGGAATTCGGCTTCGGACCGGAAGCAATGCGCACCCTGACGGCGCTGGCGCGCGGCCTGCGGCTGTCTCCGCGTCGAGTGCATCGGGCCGCCTGGATGGCGCGGACGATCGCTGACCTGCAGAGCGCGCCATCTGTTCGGACCGAGCATGTCGAGGAGGCGTTGCGGTATCGCCCGCCGGCGGTGCGGTGATCGGCCGCCTACCGCGGTCTCCGGGGTGGACCGGTCTCAAGCTCGACCAGCTTGATGCGGAGCGCGAGCGCCCGTACTGGATCGCGTTGTCCCAGGTGCCGGGCCTGGGGCCGGCGGCCTTTGCCAGGCTGCTGGCCACCGCGGGGACGCTGCGCGCGGCCTGGGGTGAGGGTGCCGTCGACCTGGCGATAGCGGAGCTTCCTCCGGCGACCGCCCCTGCCGCGGCCGAGACGGTCCGTGCCATTCGTGGCCGGGGCGTGCGTCGCGCGGCGGCTGACCTGATGGCCCAGGCGCGGCGCCACGGCGCCCTGGCGATCACGGCTCTTGACCCACTCTACCCGCCATCCCTCGCCCACCTGGACCCGCGTCCCCCGGTCCTCTGGGCGTCCGGCGACCATGCCGCTTGGCAGACCCCAGGCGTCGCGGTCGTCGGGACCCGGCGCCCCAGCGGCTACGGGCGCGCCGCCGCCGAGGAGATCGGCGACGAGCTGGCTCGCGCCGGTGTGGTCGTGATCTCGGGTCTGGCCGTTGGCGTCGATGCGGTCGCCCATGCGGCCGCGGTCGCGGCCGGCGGACGGAGCACGGCCGTCCTCCCCTCACCCATCGACCGCATCTATCCGCCCATCCACCGCGAGCTGGCGAACCGAATGCTGGCGGCGAAGGGCGCGCTGCTCACCGAGCTGCCGCCAGGTCGCCGGCTGGGACGTCCCGACTTCGCGCGCCGGAATCGGATCATCGCCGGCCTGGCCGAAGCGGTGGTCGTGGTCGAAGCGCCGGATCGATCAGGGGCCCTGCTGACCGCGGATGCTGCGATCGCCCTCGGCCGCGAGCTGTTCGCGGTGCCGGGTCCCATGGACGCGGCCACCTCGCGCGGCACGAACCGCCTGATCGCCGACCACCTGGCAACCCTCGTGACCTCACCACCTGCCCTGCTGCACATGGTCGGCCTGCGTCGCGGCCGAATGCCGGTCAGTGTCCGTTCGCTGTCCGAGGCCGAGGGCCTGGTCCTGGCCGCCGTCCTGCGTCGGTCAGCGTCCATCGAGGAGCTGGTGGACGGCACCCAGCTGTCCACCTCGGCCCTGGCGGCCACGCTCACCATGTTGGAGGCGCGCGGGCTCGTGACGGCCTACGCGGGCGCCACATTTCACCCTACCCTGGCCGCCCGCCGCAGCGGCTGGGGGCGACGCCCCGGTGACAAAGCGCACCAGTCAGTTGACCGCGTCGGGCTATACTCCCGCGATCCTACGACTCCCGGGCCGTCCGAAAGGCGGACCCGCCGGTCCGCAGGAGCAATTGTCTATTGACCTCTCCGCCGACACGCGTCGCGGGGGAATTCGGCCGGTTGGTCGTGGTGGCTGAGCCGCTGCGACGTCACCAGGCCTTCACGCATCTGCTCATCACCATCACGGCGCTGGCTGTCGCGGTGGTGTTCGCGCTGCCCACCGCCCCCCTCATCCAGGCCGGGTTGCGCACGCCCTCTCGGCAGGGATCGATCCTCCCAGCCAACCTGGGCGCCGGCGTGGCGAGCACCGAGGGCGTGGTCCTCCAGTTCCCCGGCCCCATGGACCGGGACTCGGTCCGCTCGCGCCTGGGCCTGGCGCCGGCCACCGATGTGCGGTTCCTGTGGAGCGCCGACTCCAGCTCGGTGACCATCGTCCCCTCGGTCCATTGGGCCACGGACCAGCGCTACGCCATTCACGTGCCGGCGGGCACGGTCATGGCCGATGGCGGAGCCTTGACGGCGGATTGGCGGGCGTCGTTCACGACCCAGACCGCCCCGCGCGTGCTGAGCCTCGCCGTTTCGGGCGTGACGGGCACGCCCACCGCGGACACCCCCATCGTCATTCAGGAGGTGATGGCCTCCGCGGGCTATCCCGATTCAGCGCTCAGCGCCGCGACTGACGACGTCGCCGTCGATGCCAGCGCCGGCTCAGCGATCGGCCTCACCTTCAGCGCTGCCATGGACCGCATCCAGACCGAGAAGTCGTTCTGGATCACTCCCGCGGTGACCGGTGTGTTCGGCTGGCAGGGGACAACCCTGTGGTTCACTCCTGACCAGCGCCTGGTGCCCGGGGTGCGGTACTCCATCAGCGTGGCCGGTGGCCGTGACGCGGACGGCGCCCGCCTCGGCGGCGACACGAGCTTCTCGTTCACCACCCGGCCTGGCGGCCAGGCATTGACCGTCAGCCCGGCCATTGGAGAGACCGGCATCAGCGGACAGACGGTGACCATCGGCTTCAGCCAGCCCATGGACCGCGACGCGACGGCCGCGGCCTTCGTCTTGGCGGACACCGTCACCGACGAGCAGCTGGCGGGCCAGTTCGCCTGGAGTGCTGACTCGCGGACCCTGACCTTTACCGCCGCCGACGCCCTCGTGGCCGGGCGAACGTACGCCGCCCGGCTGGATCCTGGGGCCCGCGACGCGGATGGCAATCCGGTCGGCATCGCATGGCAGTTCACGACTGCAGGTCCAGCCCCAGCGCCAGCGCCAGCGCGCTCGTTCGCACCCGCTCCCGCGGCGTCAGCCGCATCCGACATGGTTCAGTACGCCTTGAACCAGGTCAATGCCGCCCGTGCGTCCTACGGAATTGCGCCGCTGAGCCTGGATTCGGCCATCTCCGCGGTCGCCTACGCCCACGCCGCGGACATGCTGGTCAACGGCTACTTCAGCCACACCTCGCTGGACGGCACCACGTACAAGCAGCGGCTCACGAACGCGGGCATCTCGTATGGTTGGTCCGGTGAGAACCAGTGCTACCTCGGCTACGGCGGAGGCGTTCAGGCCACCCTGGACTGGTGTCACGCCCAGTTCTGGGCCGAGCCCTACCCGGGCGGCGGGAACCACAAGGACAACATCCTGAACCCCAATTTCCGGCGTATCGGAATCGGGATCGCGGTGGGCTCAAACAAGGTGATCGTGGTCTGGGACTTCACCGACTGACGGAATAGGCCGATAAGGGGCTCGTAACGGGGCCCCGCAGACCCGGTGCTACACTCGCCGACCGATGGCGGGACCCCGGAGCACGGGCGGCGACCTCGTGATCGTCGAGTCGCCGGCCAAGGCGAAGACGATCGAGCGCTACCTCGGCGACGGATATCGCGTGCTGGCGTCATACGGCCATGTCCGCGATCTTCCCAAGCGTGGGCTGGGTGTGGACCTCGAGCACGACTTCGCTCCGCGCTACGAGCCCCTGCCCGATCGCAAGGACGAGCTCAAGCGCCTGACCGATGCGGCCCGCTCGGCGGGCCGGGTATGGCTGGCCACCGACCTGGACCGCGAGGGGGAGTCCATCGCGTGGCACATCGCCGAGCACGCCGGGCTGGCGGACGACCGCATTCGACGGGTGACCTTCAGCGAGATCACGCGTCCCGCCATCGAGAAGGCATTCGCCAGCCCGCGCGACCTGAACCACGACCTCGTGGACGCCCAGCAGGCACGACGCATCATCGACCGGCTGGTGGGGTACAAGCTGAGCCCCCTGGTCGCCAGCAAGATCCGACGCGGCCTGACCGCCGGTCGCGTCCAGAGCGTGGCGGTCCGGATGGTGGTCGACCGCGAGCGCGACATTCAGGCCTTCACCGCGATCGAGTACTGGACCATCGCCGCCGACCTGCGTCGCCCGACGTCCGAGGCGCCATTCCGGGTGGGCCTGACCAGGATTGACGGCGAGAAGGCCCAAATCGGATCCCAGGCAGAAGCCGATACCCACGTCGCGGCCCTCCGAGAGGCGAGCTACCGCGTATCGGACGTAACCAAGACCAAGCGTCGCCAGGGACCGCCCGCTCCCTTCACGACCAGCACGCTCCAGCAGGAGGCGTCCCGCAAGCTCGGCTTTTCGGCCCGGCGGACGATGTCCGCGGCCCAGGCCCTGTACGAGGGCATCGCGCTTCCCGGTGGCCAGGAGGGACTGATCACCTACATGCGCACCGATTCGGTGGCCATGGCCGCCGGCGCGGTGGCCGAGGCCCGCGGTGTCATCGCGAAGCGGTACGGCGCCGATTTCGTCCCGGAACGGCCGAATGCCTTCCGGACCCGGACCCGCGGGGCGCAGGAGGCGCACGAGGCCATCCGGCCGTCGAGCTTCGCGCGGACGCCGGAATCGGTGCAGGCCGCCCTCAAGCCGGACCAGTTCCGCCTGTACGACCTCATCTGGCGCCGGGCCATGGCCAGTCAGATGGCCGCGGCCCTGTTCGACCAGGTGGGCGTGGACGTCGAGGCCGGACGGTACCTGCTCCACGCCGGTGCGAGGCGCCGGGTGTTCGACGGATATCAGGCGGTCTACATCGAAGGCCGAGACGAGGAGGAGGACGAGGGCGCCACGCGGCTTCCGGAGCTGGCCGTCGGCGAGGCGTTGGAGCTGGTCGAGCTGGCCGCCGAGCAGCATTTCACCGAGCCGCCGCCGCGCTACAGCGAGGCGACCCTGATCCGGGCCCTGGAGGAACACGGCATCGGCCGCCCCTCCACCTACGCCCCGACCATGGAGGTCATCCGGGCTCGGGGCTATGTGACCGTCGAGGACCGCCGGCTGCATCCCACCGAGGAGGCCTTCCTGCTGACCGATCTGCTGACCGGCCACTTCGCGGATGTCGTCGACCCGGCGTTCACCGCCCGCATGGAGACCCAGCTGGACGAGGTGGCCGGCGGACGGCGCGAGTGGGTACCCATGGTGCGGGCCTTCTGGGAGCCGTTTGCCGAGCAGGTCGAACGCGGCAAGGTCGCGATTCCCAAGCAGGTCGAGGAGACCGACATCATCTGCCCGGTCTCGGGACACCCGATGCTGAAGCGGCTCGGCCGCAACGGATGGTTCCTCGGCTGCAGCGGATACCCCGAGTGCAAGTTCACGATGCCACTCCCCGGGGAGGAGGACCCGGCCATGGACCTGCCCGGGGCTGGGGAAACCTGCCCGCAATGCGGCCAGGGGACGCTGACCGCGAAGCGAGGCCGATACGGTCCCTTCGTGGGGTGCAGCCGCTACCCGGACTGCAAGTACATCCATCGCCCGGCGACGGCCACCAACGGCGATGCAGCCTCGGCTCCGCTCCCGGACCTGCCCGGCACGGGCGAGACATGCCCCGAATGCGGGAAGGGAACGCTCACCGCCAAGCGAGGCCGATACGGCCCGTTCGTGGGGTGCAGCCGCTACCCGGACTGTCGGTACATTCACAAGGCCGCGAGGACCGGCTCACGGCGCTCGGGCAAGGCGCGTGGGCGGGCGACGGGCCGTACGGCGGGGCGGCGGACCACCCGGCGTGGCTGACCCGGCCGGACCCAAACCGCGCCACGCCGATGCCGCTATCGAGGGATTCCTCTCCCATCTCGCCACGCGGAACGCCGCCCCGGGCACGCTGACCGAATATCGCCGCAACGTCACCGAGTTCCTCGATTTCGTGACCGGCCGCGGCGTGGACTGGCACGCTCCCGACCGCGCGACCGTGCGCGCCTGGCTGTCGGGCCTGGCCGAACGTGAGCTCTCCGCGTCGGCGGTCGGCTCCCGCCTCAGCGCGGTGCGGACCTTCTACCGCCACGCATCCCGCCAGGGGTGGATCGACGTGGATCCGCTGGCCGGTGTGCGGTCGCCGCGCCGCCCCGGGCGCCTGCCGAGGGTGCTGAGCCTCGACGAGGCCACCCAGCTGGTAGAGGCTCCATCACGTTGGACGCAGGACGGGCTCCCAACGCCGTCCGACGCCGCGCCCGGGCGCCGGCGCCGGCCAAACGTCGACCTGGACGCGTCCCTGTTGCGCCGCGACGCGGCCATCCTCGAGCTCCTGTACGCGACGGGCATGCGCATCAGCGAGCTCTCGGGGCTGACGCTGCCCGACATCGACCTCGGGCGCCGGCGACTGCGCGTGCTCGGCAAGGGCCGCAAGGAGCGGGACTTGATCTTCGGCCGTCCCGCGGCGGCGGCGCTGGGCGCCTACCTCGCCGGCGCGCGATCGTTCCTCGCCGCGCGCGCGCCCGCCTCCCGGACCGCGGGGGACGCCGCGTTCCTGAATGCCGCCGGGGGGCCGCTGTCCGCGCGCGGGGCCCGCATGGTCGTCGCCCGTTGGGTCGGCGCCACCCAGCCCGGGGGACGCACCTCGCCCCACACCCTGCGTCACACGTTCGCGACCCACCTCCTGGAAGGCGGCGCCGATCTGCGCACGGTCCAGGAGCTGCTGGGACATGCATCGGCCCAGACGACCCAGATCTACACCCACCTTTCGGATGCCGCCCTGCGCGCCGCATACCGCGCCTCGCATCCGCGCTCGGCTCGACGTCCATCCGAACCCTCGCGTGACCGCTGACCGACCACCGGACGTGACCGGCGCCGCCAGCGTCGTCCTGCGCGCGAGCCTGGTGATGAGTGTCGCCGCCGTCGCCAGCCGACTCCTGGGATGGGTCCGGCTGTTGGTCATCGGCGCGGAGTTCGGCGCCACCAACGAGCTGGACGCCTACCTCGCGGCGTTCCGCATCCCGGACGCCATCTTCCAGCTCGTGGTCGCCGGCGCGCTGTCCGCGGCCCTCATCCCGGTGTACGCGGGGTATCGGGCTCGGGGCGAGGAGGCGGAGGGCTGGAAGCTGGCCGGCCACGTCATCAACCTGGTGGTCCTGGCCCTCGCCGCCCTCAGCGCCGTGATGGCCGTCGGCGCCCCGCGGCTGGTTCCGATCGTGGCCCCCGGCTTCGACGCGGAGACGACCGCACTCACGGTCCGACTGACCCAGGTGATGCTCCTGAGCCCGGTGTTCATCGGTCTGGGAGCCGTCGTCAGCGGCCTGCTCCAGACCCACGGCACCTTCGGGCCCACCGCCGTCGCGCCCCTGGTCTACAACCTGGCGATCATCGCCGCGGCGGTCTTCCTGGCCCCGGCGCTCGGAGTCGAAGCCCTCGCTGCCGGGGTCGTGGTCGGCTCCATCGGCCACCTGGTGGTCCAGCTCCCCGCGCTGCGACGGTTGGAGCCGGCCTGGCGCCCGCGCATCGACCTGCACCACCGGGGCGTGCAGCGCGTCGCGGGCCTGATGGGCCCGCGCCTGTTCGGCCTCGCGGCCGGCCAGGTCAACCTGATCGTGAGCACCGCGCTGGCTTCCGGGCTGGCGGCGGGGAGCATCACGGCGTTCACCTACGCCTTCCAGCTCAGCCAGCTCCCGGTCGGCATCATCGGCGTATCGATCGCGGTCGCGCTGTTCCCCACCCTGTCCCGGGACGCGGCCCTCGGCCGCGCGTCGGAGATCCGGAGACAGGTCAATGCCAGCCTCCGCGTCCTGTTCTTCGTGGCCGCGCCCCTGGCCGCGCTGATGGTCGTTCTCCACGACCCGGTGGCATCGGTCTTCTTCGAGTACGGCCTGTTCAGCGCCGAGTCGGCGGACCGCACCGCATCCGCCCTGGCCTGGTTCGCCATCGGCGTGCCCGCCCACGTCGTGGTCCACGTCCTGACCCGGGCGTTCTATGCCATGCAGGACACGCGCACACCCGTCACCTGGGCGGTGGTTGCGGTCGTCGCCAACATCGGCCTCATGGTTCTCCTCATCGGTCCCATGGGCGTGGAAGGCCTGGCCCTGGCCATCTCGATCAGCGCCACGGTGGAGGTGGTTGGCCTCCTGTGGGCCCTCCGCATGCGGTTGGGTGGCCTCGACGGCTGGTCCCTCCTGGCGTCCGTGGCTCGATCAGGGATGGCCACCGCGGTCGCTTCGGCCGTGATGGCCGCCGCCTTCCTGGGGTTGGGCGCCGTACTGCCGGACCTCGAGGGGCATGCCGTGGGGCGGCTGCTGACCCTTCTCATCCCGGCAGCCGCTGGCGGGGCCGCCTATGTCCTGGTCGCCGCCGTCCTGCGCGCGCCCGAGCTCGCAACGCTGCGACGCATCCCGGGCCGTCCAACGGGTGGCGCATGAGGTTCCGGCCGGCCCAGGAAGAGGATCGGGATGCCTGGCAGGAGCTCCTCGGCAGCGTGCCCAGTGGGGACTTCCTCCACGACTGGGGATGGGCCGCGGTCGCGGCGCACGACGGAACGCCGCAGCGCCGCTACGTCCTGCTCGACGGCGACAACCCGGTAGCCCTGGCCGCGGCCCAGGTGCGGCCCATCGCGTTGGGGCGGAGCTTCTGGTACGTCCCGCACGGCCCGGTGACCGATTACGCAGATCCAGCGGCGGGTGCGAGACTCCGCGCCCTGGTCGAGGGGCTGGTCGAGGAGGCACGCGCGGACGGGGCGGTGGCGCTCCGCCTCGAGCCACGCGTCGCAACCGATACTCTCGAGGTCGCGACCCTGGACGACGTCGCGGGCCGGGTCCCCGAGCGGCTGCAGGTGGGCCAGACCCGAATCGTGGACCTGGCCGATGACGAGACCCTGCTGGCCGGATTTGACGCCGACACGCGATACGCCGTGCGCCGGGCGGCTCGCGACGGCGTGGAGGTCGGCATCGTCACCGACCCGGAGGACCACTCGGCCGTGGAGCGGCTCCACGAGCTGGTGCGTGCCACCCAGCGCCGCGCCGGGTTCCGTCTGCCCCCGCTCGACCGATACTGGGCCGCGTGGCAGGCCCTGGCCGGGGCCGGACGAGCGTGCCTGATGGAGGCCCGGCGGGACGGCGAGGTGCTCGCCAGCGGGATGCTCGTGATTGAGGGCGCACAGTCGTTCTACCTGTTTGCCGGCTCGCGACGGGAGGCCGCGGGGGAGCCGAAGCACTACGCCTCATACGCCGCGCAGTGGGCCATGATGCGCGAAGCCCGGGCGCGGGGTGCCGCGCGCCACGACCTGTGGGGCGTGGCACCGGCCGGTGTCGGCCCGGATCATCCGTGGTATGGGGTGGGGCTGTTCAAGAAGGGATTCGGGGGTCGTGAGGTGACCTGGGCGGGGAGCTGGGAGATCGTGGTCGACCCCCTCGCGTACCGCCTGCGCGCCGCCGTGGCCCGCCTCCGCGGCCGGCGCCGAACCCCGCAGGACGTGCCATGACCGAGCGAACGATGGGCCTCGGGGCCCTGGCCGACGTCGTGGCTCCCGACCGTGTGCTGGGCGTGCCCGCGGGAGACGTGACCGCCCTCACCCTCGACAGCAACGACGTGGTACCCGGCGCGGTGTTCTTCGCCATTCCCGGCCACGTCCATGACGGCTGGACCTTCGTTCCCGAGGCCGCCTCCCGCGGCGCGCTGGCGGTGGTGGCCGAGCGCGAGACGCCAGGCCTGGCGATCCCCCAGCTCATCGTGTCGAATGCTCGCCACGCGGTGGCTGATGCGGCCGATGCCTGGTTCGGCAAGCCATCCGAACGACTGCGGGTGTACGGGATTACCGGGACCGATGGGAAATCCACCACCGCCTTCCTGGCCGTGGGCATCCTGCTCGCCGCCGGTCGGAAGCCGGGCCTGGTGGGAACCGTCGATGTGCGGGTGGGTGACCAGCAGACGGCTTCCACCAGCCGGACCACGACGCCGGAGGCCATCGAGCTGCAACGCCTGCTGGCCGACATGGTCGACGCGGGGAACGACAGCGTCGTGATCGAGGCCACCTCCCACGGGCTCGCGCAAGCGCGCGTCCGCAACTGCCGATTCCGGGTGGCGGTGGTGACGACCATCACCAGCGAGCACCTGGAGTTCCACGGCACGGTGGAGGCGTATCGAGACGCCAAGGCGATCCTGGTCGAGGAGGCGCCGGTCGCCGTCCTCAACCGCGACGACGCCAACTTCGAGTTCCTGCGCGAGCGGGCGACAGGCGCCGTCATCGGCTACGGCATCGAGGCTGAGGCGGACCTCCGCGCCTCGGCCCTTGATCTGGGGCCCCACGGCAGTCGGTTCCACGTGACCGGTCCGCGGTGGGCCGGCCCGGTGACGATCCAGCTCCCAGGTCGATTCAACGTCAGTAACGCCCTCGCCGCGCTGGGCCTCGCCGAAGCCGAGGGCCTGGATCCCGAGCAGGCCGCAGTGGCGCTGGGCCAGGTGCGCGGCGTCCCGGGGCGCATGGAGCGCATCGACCTCGGTCAGCCGTTCGGCGTCATCGTTGACTACGCCCACACGGCAGATGCATTGGGCAAAGTCCTCCGCGAGCTGCGGCCCCTGACCGCGGGGCGCCTGATCGTGGTGTTCGGGTCCGCCGGCGACCGTGACCGGACGAAGCGTCCGGTCATGGGCCGGGTCGCCGGGGAGCTGGCCGACCTGGTGGTGGTCACCGACGAGGACCCGCGCACCGAAGCGCCATGGGAGATCAACGAGGAGATCGCGCGGGGCGCTCGCGAGGCCGGAGCCAAAGACCGCGAGACGCTGTGGACGATCGACGACCGACGCACGGCCGTCGCCCACGCCCTGCGCCTGGCCGAGGCCGGCGACATGGTCCTCCTGGCCGGCAAGGGCCATGAGCCGAGCATCATCTACGGCGACGACCGGCGCTGGTGGGACGAGCGCGAGGTTGCGCGCCAGGAGCTGCGCGCGATCGGATATGGGACCGATGAGCAGCCCGCCGCCTGAGACGGGCAGCTTCCGATCGTGGCCGGTGACCGATGCGAGCGCGTGGGACGCCTTCGTCGAGGCCGCCGAACATCGGGCCTTCCCCCAGCTGTGGTCCTGGGGTGAGCTGCGCCGCGAGGCGGGGTGGCGGCCGCTCCGCCTGGCGGTGGGTAGCGACCCCGCCCACCCGCTGGCCGGCGTCCAGCTGCTCCTGCGTCGCGTGCCACTCACGGGCTGGTCGCTGGCGTATGCGCCGCGGGGCCCCATCGGCGACCTGGATGAGCCTGCGGCGCGCGAGGCCCTGATCGACGGCCTCCGCGCGGTGGCTGACGAGCACCGGATCGGGAGGGTGCGGGCCGATCCCGAGGTGACGGGCATCGAGCCGTATGGGGCCTCCCTCCTGGCGAAGCCGTGGCGCGCGGCGCCCAACGTCCAGCCGCCGATGACCCGCCTGATCGACTTGACCCGGCCGCAGGACGAGCTGTGGTCGGCGCTGGCCCGCAAGCATCGCCAGTACGTCTCGAAGGCGGGACGCGAGGGAGTGACCGTCGAGCGGCTCAACCCCGGCGCCGCCCCGGCCGAGACGGCGGCCGCGCTGGCGGAATTCGACCGCATCTACCGCCACACCGGCGAGCGGGCCGGTTTCGCGGTCCGGATCCCGACCTACTACCAGCGGCTGTGGGCCACGTTCGGCGGAGCGGGGCGGGCGCGACTGTTCTTCGCCGTGGCCCACGGGGAGCGAGTCGCGACCCTGCTCCACCTGGTGTGCGGCGACCGCATCGCCGAGGTGTACGGGGGGATGACCGAACGCGGAGGCACCTCCCGGGCCAACTACCTGCTGAAGTGGGAGGCCATCCGCGCGGCGCAGGCCGAGGGGCTGCGCACCTACGACCTGTGGGGCCTGGCCACCGGCGGCATCCAGAAGTTCAAGGAAGGCTTCGGGGGCACGGAGGTGACCTGGGTCGGGGCCCGTGACCTGCCGCTCAGTTGCCTCGGCGACGCGGTCCTCAGCCTGGCCCTGGCCGGCTATGAAGCCCGTCGCCGGCTGCTTGCGATCGGGCGCACGCCAGGACGAGCCGCACCCGGACCCGATTGACCGGGCGGATCGGGCCTGATCGACTCGAGGCCCCTTCGGGGTCCGCGGAGCCCGATCGGGCCCGTGCTAGGATCGAACGAACCATGGACCTGGCCCGCCTCCGCGCCGCGCCGGCCGCCGTCGTCCAGCGCATCACGCGGACCGGCGAGCCACCCCCTGCACCCGGCCCCGAGCTGAGCGACCTCATCGCCGAGGCGCGGCGCCATCGGCCCACCATCAACGTGCCCCTCATCGAGCGCGCTCACGAGGTGGCGAGCACCGCCCACGAGGGGCAGCTGCGCGCATCGGGCGAGCCCTATGTCAGCCATCCCACCGCCGTCGCGTTCGAGCTGGCCACGCTCCAGATGGATGCCGAGACCTTGGCCGCCGGCCTTCTGCACGACGTCCCCGAGGACACGACCTACCCGTTGGCCGACATCGAGAAGCGTTTCGGCCGGGAAGTGGCCCGCCTCGTCGACGGGGTTACCAAGCTCTCGAAGTTCAGCAGCGCCCGGTCAACCGAGGAGCAGCAGGCCGAGAACATCCGGAAGATGTTCATGGCCATGGCCGAGGACGCGCGGGTGGTCATCATCAAACTCGCGGATCGGCTCCACAACATGCGGACCCTCCAGTTTCTGCCCACCGACAAGCAGGAGCGGATCGCGCGCCAGACGATGGAGATCTACGCCCCGCTCGCCCATCGGCTCGGCATGTGGCAGGTCAAGTGGGAGCTCGAGGACCTGTCGTTCAAGGTCCTCGATCCGGACACCTACGCCCGCCTGGCGGGGATGCTGGCCGACAGCCGCAAGGCGCGCGAGACGTTCATCAACCGCTCGATCTCGATCCTTCGCAAGGAGCTGGCCTCGGTGGGCATCCAGGCCGAGATCAGCGGCCGTCCCAAGCACATCTACAGCATCGTCAAGAAGATGGAACGCAAGGGGGCCGAGTTCAGCGAGATCTACGACCTCCACGCCATCCGGGTCCTCGTCGACGACGTGAAGGACACCTACGGGGCGCTGGGCGTGGTGCACGCCATCTGGCGACCGATCCCCGGACAGTTCGACGACTACATCGCCATGCCCAAGGCCAACCTGTACCAGTCGCTCCACACCGCGGTCATCGGTCCGGACGCCAAGCCGCTCGAGGTCCAGATCCGGACTCGCCAGATGCACGAGGTGGCCGAAGCCGGCATCGCGGCCCACTGGCGGTACAAGGAGGGCAGCCGCGCGGACCGCCGATACGACGAGAAACTGGCCTGGGTTCGCCAGCTCATGGAGTGGCAGCGCGAGGTTTCCGACGCGACCGAGTTCGTGGAGGGTCTCAAGCTCGACGTCTTCCAGGACCAGGTCTTCGTGTTCACCCCCAAGGGCGACGTGAAGGACCTGCCCGCCGGCGCCACCCCGCTCGATTTCGCCTATCGGATCCATACCGATGTCGGGCACCGCACCATCGGGGCCAAGGTCAACAACCGCCTGGTGCCGCTGGACTACCGGCTCCGCAACGGCGACATCGTCGAGATCGTGACCACCAAGGCGTCCCACGGCCCGTCGCGCGACTGGCTGGCCATCGTCCAGACCAACCAGGCCCGCGAAAAGATCCGCCAGTGGTTCAAGCGCCAGCAGCGCGACGAGAACATCGCGCAGGGCCGTGAGCTGCTCGACCGCGAGCTGCGGCGGCTGGCCCATGAGACCCTGGCCACGGTGGATGCCGCGCGCCTGACCGATATCGCCGGCCAGCTCCACTTCCGCGAGCTCGACGATTTCTACGCCGCGATCGGGTACGGCGCCGTCAGCCCGGCCGCGGTCGTTAGCCGGCTGGGGATCCACGACGACGTGGAGATCAGCCTGCCGGAGGTCGCGCCGCCGGCCGCGCCCAGCACGGCCGGCGTGCGGGTCAAGGGAGTGGGCGACCTGCTGGTCCGGTTTGCGAACTGCTGCAGCCCGATCCCGGGCGACGAGATCTCCGGCTACGTGACGCGGGGCAAGGGCGTGACCGTGCATCGGGCCACGTGTCCCAGCGTCCTGTCCGAGAAGGACATCGAGCGCCTGATCGAGGTCGAATGGGAAGTCGCGGCCCAGCAGACCTATCCGATCACGATCCGGATCGAAGGCGTGGACCGGCCCGGGCTGCTGAACGAGATCACGAACGTGGTGGCCGAGAACAAGGTGAACATCGTGGCCGCCTCGGTGGGCACCCACCCGGACGGCACCGCCACCATCACCCTGACCCTGAAGGTGACTTCACTGCAGCAGCTGTCCAAGGTGCTGGCTCGGATTGAGAGCGTGCGCGACGTGACCGGCGTCACCCGGGAGCAGCACTAGCCGGGTCGGGTCGCGGCCCGTTGGTCCCCGCTATCGGGGTGGGCCGACCCGGCTAAGGCGCTGCCGGCCCCGGTCAGACCCAGCCGGACGAGGGTCAGCGCCGATCCGAACAGCAGGATGGCCAGGACCCACACCATCCACGGCGCCGTCAGGAGCGCGGTGAGCTCCACGGGGAGCGTGAACGGGGTCGTCAAGACCAGGGCGCGGAGCAACGTGCCGACGAATCCGATCGATAGCGCCACGTAGGCGGCCAGGCTGCGGAGGTCCACGGCCGCCAGCGGAGCCGCCACCGCGAACGCCGGGAACAGGTAGCGCTCGTGGACGCGGGTCGGCAGGAAGTAGAACGCGAACGCCAGCATCATCCCGACCGTCAGCACGGTGGCCAGGTCGCGGCCGCGGCGCAGCGGGACCAGTGAGGCGATGAGCCCCGCGCCCAGCAGCAGGGCACCGATCCCGACGTATGGCGCGTCGTCGATCTCGAATCCGACCAGGACGCCCCACAGGTTGATGGCATTGAGCGAGGTGTCGGGCTGGAACCTTGCCGTGCCCGACAGGCCCTCCGCCCAGCGAATCGGGCTCAGGCCCAGGAAGGCGCCGATGGCCAGGGCGGCAACCGCCCCGCCGGCCACGGCCCCGGCGAGCGGCCGAACGTCGCGCTGCTGCCACACACGCTGGCCAACGACCACCAGGACGGGGAGGGCGACCAGCCCGAACTGCGGCTTGGCGAGGCCGGCCACGATGGCGAGCCCGCCGGCGAGGCCGAATCGATCCCGGGAGAGCGCCACGAGTGCGAGGAGGAAGAACAGGGCGCCTGCGGCATCCACCTGGCCCCAGACCGGCCCCGCCAGGATGAGCGCCGGATTGAGCACGTAGCACCCGGCGGCCACCAGCCCCGCGCCCCATCCGGCACGGCGGCCGACCACCGAGAACAGGGTGAAGCCGATGACGAGGTCGAACGGGATCGAGAGGCCCTTCACCGCGGTGGACAGCTCCTCGCCGTCGAAGAGGAGGCCCACGATCCACAGGAACGGCAGCAGGGCCGGGTAGATGGACGAGTCGTGCTCGTAGAAGTGGCCCGGCCCGTACAGGACCAGGTTCTCGGCCCAGCGGGCCATGACCGAGACGTCCCCGAAATGGCCGGGAACCTGCAGCGCCGCCAGGCGGAGCCCGAGCCCGACCAGGAGCAGGACCACCAGGCCCATCGCTGCCATCACCTACACGGTACCCTGCGGCCATGCCCGCCATCCGCGCCCCGCGTGGCACCCGGGACCGCCTCCCCGAGGATGCGCCCGCGTGGTCACGCGTCGAGGCCGTCGCCGCCGACCTCGCCTCGCGGTACGGGTTCGAGCGGATCGACACGCCGCTTTACGAGGCGACCGAGCTCTTCGTCCGCGGGCTCGGGGAGGGGAGCGACGCGGTGGCGAAAGAGATGTTCCGGGTGGGCGGCGCGGCCGGCAGCGACGAGGAGGAGCCGGCCTGGGCGCTCCGACCCGAGCCCACCGCCGGCATCGTCCGCGCCTACCTGGAGCACGGGCTCCACGTGCGGCCGGGGCCGCTGCGGGTCTGGATGCTGGGCCCCATGTTTCGGTACAACCGACCCCAGGCCGGCCGCTTCCGCCAGTTCACCCAGTGGGACGTGGAGGTCATCGGTGACCCCGGACCCGCCGTCGACGCGGAGCTTGTCGAGCTCGCGGCGCGGTTCTGCGCCCAGGTCGGCGTGGACGTCGCGATCCACCTGAACTCCATCGGCGACGAGACCTGCCGGCCCGGCTACCGGGCGGCCCTGGTCGAGTACTTCACGCGCCACCGCGACGCCCTGGGCCAGGACGGCCGCCGTCGCCTGGACACCAACCCGCTGCGGATCCTGGACGACACGACGCTCGATGCCGACCTGGCCGCGGGGGCCCCGAAGTCGGTGGACCATCTGTGTGACGCGTGCCGTGCCCACTTCGCGGGGGTCACCGGCCTCCTCGACCGATTGGGGGTGGGCTACCAGCTCGACCATCGGCTGGTGCGGGGTCTCGACTACTACACCCGGACCACCTTCGAGGTGTTCCCTTCCGGCCGTTCCGGGAGCCAGGATGCGCTGGCCGGCGGCGGCCGCTACGACGGGCTGGTGGAGCTGCTGGGTGGCCCGCCAACGGCGGGGATCGGTTTCGGAGTGGGCCTGGATCGGGTCGTGCTCGCCACCGTCCAGGGTGGGGTTCCCGGTGAACCTTCTCCCGCGCTGGTGGCCGTGGTCGGCACCCAGCCCGACGACGTCGCCGAGCGGCTCCTGGTGGCGGGCGCCCTGCGCGAGGCCGGTCTTCGGGTTCGCCCCGATGGATCCGATCGGAAGCTCGGGCGCCAGCTGGAGTCGGCCGCCAAGCTCGGGGCGCGGTGGGCGGTGATCGTCGGCGAGGAGCTGACGCGCGGGGCCGTAGTCCTCCGCGACCTGGCGGACGGCAGCCAGCGGGAGATCCCGCTCGACCAAATTGCGAGCGCAACGCGCGCCTCGCCGGCCTGACGACCCGCCGTCGCCGAGCCTCCATCGCCCTCGGCTACCATTCGACGCCGATGCCGTCGCCCCAGGCCTTCCGCTCGCACACCTGCGGTGAGCTGCGTCCGACCGACGTCGGGAGCCGGGCGACCCTGGCCGGCTGGGTCCATCGCCGCCGCGACCACGGCCACCTGACCTTCTTCGACCTGCGCGACCGGTACGGGATCACCCAGGTCGTGACCAACGCCGATGAGGCTCCCGACGCGCATCGCGCCGGAGCCGACGCGCGCGCCGAGTGGGTGATCCAGGTGGAGGGCGTCGTTCGGGACCGACCCGAAGGGACGGCCAACCCGGAGCTTCCGACCGGTGAGATCGAGGTCGGGGTGGATCGGCTCAGCGTCCTGAACCCGTCCAAGGTGCCGCCGTTCTACATCAACGAGGAGCAGCCCGGGCTCGACGAGTCCCTGCGCCTGACGTATCGGTACCTCGACCTCCGCCGGCCGCCCCTCCAGGCGCGCATGGTCCTCCGCAGCCGGCTGTCAGGGGCCGTCCGACGCCACCTGGAGAGCGTGGGATTCGTGGAGGTCGAGACGCCCACCCTCATTCGCTCCACGCCGGAGGGGGCGCGGGACTTCGTGGTCCCCAGCCGACTCCAGCCGGGCAAGATCTACGCCCTGCCCCAGTCGCCGCAGGTGCTCAAGCAGCTGCTCATGGTGGCCGGCTTCGACCGCTATTACCAGCTGGCCCGCGCCTATCGAGACGAGGACTTCCGGGCCGACCGGGGACCGGAGCACACCCAGATCGACATCGAGATGAGCTTCGTCGGCGAGGCCGACGTCATGGCCACCGTCGAGGAGATGGTGATCCGGGTCAGCGCCGAGGTGGTTCCCGACCGGCCCATCGCCCAGGTGCCGTTCCCGCGGATGACCTACGCCGACGCCATTGCCCGATACGGGTCGGACAAGCCCGACGTCCGGTTCGGGATGGAGCTGGTGGACCTCGGGTCGGCCGTGGAGGGCACGGACCTGCGGGTGTTCACCGACGCCCTGGCCGCCGGTGGCGCGATTCATGGCCTGGTCGCGGCCGGCTGCGCGGGGTTCTCGAGGCGTCAGACCGATGAGCTGACCGATCTCGCCGTGCGCCATGGCGCCGGGGGCCTGATCCACCTCGCCGTCGAGCCGGACGGCAGCCTCAAGGGGCCGGTGGCCCGCCACCTGCCGCCGGCCACCCAGGAGCGGGTGATCGAGGTCAGCCGCGCCGCGCCCGGCGACCTCATCCTGGCCGTGGCCGATGTGAACTCGCATCGCGGGGCCGAGGCCCTGGGCCGGGTCCGCCTCCAGCTCGGCGACGAGCTGGGGCTCCGGCAGCCCGGCGTCCTCTCATACGTGTGGGTCAACCGCTTCCCGATGTTCAAATGGGATGCCGAGGCCGACCGCTGGGACGCCACCCACAACCCGTTCAGCGCCCCGGTCTGGGAGGAGGCGGACGACATGGAGCGCGACCCGGGCGCCGTCCACGCTCAACAGTACGACCTGGCCCTCAACGGCTGGGAACTGGGTGGCGGGTCCATCCGAATCCACCGCCGCGACCTGCTGGAGCGGGCGTTTGCCCTGATGGGCCACACGGTCGAGGGCATGCGCGATCAGTTCGGGGCGCTCCTCGACGCCCTCGAGTTCGGCGCGCCTCCCCACGGCGGGATTGCGATCGGACTGGACCGATGGAGCGCCCTGTTGACCGATCAGGACAACATCCGCGAGGTGATGGCGTTCCCCAAGACCCAGTCGGGGAGCGATCTCATGCTCGGCGCTCCCTCCTCCATCGCGCCGGAGCAGCTGGCCGAGCTGGGTTTGCAGCTCGCCGAGCAGCGGCCGGCGGGGCCGGCGGGGCCGGCGGATCAGGATTCCAAGGGCTCGTAGCCACCATCCACGTGGCGCTCGGTCCCGCTCAGGGCCGGGTTGAAGATGCACACCAGGCGCGCACCGTCCGGGCTGCGCGCAACGTGGGCGTCGTGCTGGTCCAGCGCATACACCCCACCAGGACCGACCGTCTGCTCGCGCCCGCTGGCGAGCTCGGTGATGACCATGCTCCCCCAGACGACGTAGCAGGCCTCGAGGTGGTGGCGGTACTCGAGGTTCATCTCGAAGCCCGGCTCCAGCAGGACGTCGTTCAGCGAGAAGCCCATCGCGTCGGCCGCGGTCAGGATCCGACGGCTGGTCCAGTGTTCGCCGGACACCTCGTGCTGGGTGCCGGACACGTCATCGGCTGATCGAATGATCATGGGAACCTCACGCTGCGGGTGGGGAGTGATGGCGGGCCGATTGTGGCCCGTCGGGACGGCTGCGGCATAATCCTGACCACGACCATGGCCATCTACCTCGACCACGCCGCCACCACTCCCCTGCGGCCCGAGGTCCTCGAGGCCATGCTCCCGTACCTGACCGAGCACTTCGGCAACCCCTCCAGCCTCCACGCCGCAGGCCGTCGTGCGCGGCAGGGTCTCGACGAGGCCCGTGACACGGTGGCCCAGAGCCTCGGCGCGAAGTTCCGGGAGATCGTCTTCACCTCCGGCGCGTCGGAGAACACCGGCCTGGCGATCAATGGAATCGCGTGGGCCCACAGCGCGCGTGGCCGCCACATCGTCACCACCGCGGTCGAGCATCGGGCCGTTCTGAACACCTGCGCCGTCCTCGAGCGCCACGGGTTCGAGGTGACCTACCTCCGGGTGGACCGATACGGGCAGGTGGACCCGACTGCCGTGGCCGAGGCCATCGGTGTGCACACCACCCTGGTCGCCATCGGCTATGCCAACAACGAGGTCGGGACCATCCAGCCCATCGCCGAGATCGGCGCCATCTGTCGCGAACGCAAGGTCGCCTTCTATACCGATGCCACCCAGGCGACGGCATCCCTGCCGCTCGACGTGGACAGCCTCCAGGTCGACCTGCTGGGCATCGCGGCCCACAAGATCGAGGGGCCCAAGGGCGTCGGCGCGCTGTTCATCCGCCAGGGGACGAACCTCATTCCCCAGCACCAGGGTGGGTCGCAGGAACGGCAGCGGCGGGCCGGAACGGAGAATGTGGCGGGTGCGGTCGGGCTCGGAGAGGCGCTGCGCCTGACGCGAGGCGACCCGGAGGGCATGGCTGCGGAGAACGAGCGCCAGCGCGGCTTGCGGGAGCGCCTGGCGAGTCGCCTCGAGGCGATTCCCGAGGGACACCTCACCGGGCACCCGGAGGCGCGCCTCCCCAACAGCGTGAGCTGGGTGTTCCGTGGCGTGGAGGGCGGTGACCTCGTTGCAGCCCTCGACCTGGAGGGCGTTGCAGCCTCCACCGGCAGCGCCTGCACCTCGGGGAGCGCCGAACCGAGCCACGTCCTGGCCGCCATGGGCATCCCGTCCGACCTGATCCGAGGCTCGCTCCGGCTGACCCTGGGACGGACGAACACCGCGACCGAGATCGACGAGGCGGCTGACCTGGTGGCGGCCTGCGTCGAGCGGGTGCGCGCCGCCCGACCGGTGGAGGCCGACGTCGCGGCGCCGGCTCGAGCCTGAGGCGAGATGGCGCGCGTGGTGGCCGCCATGAGCGGCGGGGTCGACTCTAGCGTGGCCGCGGCCCTGCTGGCCCGCGAGGCTGGCGCCGGCGGGGACGAGGTGGTCGGCGTCTGGATGCGGACCCACCCGGATCGAGGCGAGGGCTGGGAGCCGCGTCGCGGCTGCTGCTCCACCGAGGCGGCCGACGACGCCCGGCGCGTCGCGCAGCGCATCGGTATTCCGTTCTACATCCTCAACGTGGAGCCCGAGTTCGGCGCCGAGGTCATCGACGCGTTCGCACAAGCCTACCTGGATGGGACCACGCCCAACCCCTGCCAGGCGTGCAACCAGAAGATCAAGTTCGATCTCCTCGCTCGTCGGGCCGTCGGCGCCTACGGAGCCGATGCGGTCGCCACCGGTCACTACGCCCGGATTGAGCACCGTGACGATGGGTGGCACCTCCTGCGAGCCGCGGATGGGGCCAAGGACCAGACCTACTTCCTTTGGAACCTGGACCAGCGCCAGCTGGCCGCCACCCGCTTTCCGCTCGGGGAGCTGACCAAGCCCCAGGTCCGGCAGATGGCTGCCGACCTGGAGCTGCCCACCGCCGGCACTCCCGAGTCCCAGGAGATCTGCTTCGTGCCGGCGGGGGACTACCGAGCGCTCCTCGCCGAACGCCGCTCGTACGTCGGGGAGTCGGGTCCCATCGTGGACGGGGACGGGCGGCAGCTTGGCACCCACACCGGGTTCGCGCACTACACGGTCGGCCAGCGGCGCGGGCTGGGTCTGGCCGGCGCCGAGCCGGTCTACGTGCGCGAGATCCGCCCCGAGACCAACGAGGTCGTGGTGGGATCCCGCGACGACCTGGCGGCGCGCCGCTTCGTCGCCGACGCGCGCCATTTCGTGGCCGGCACGCCGCCGGCCGACCGCTTCGAGGCCCGGGTCCGCATCCGCCACCGGGGAGCGGAGGTCGATTGCGAGGTCACCCTGGTCGGAACCGACCGGATGGTGGTCGAGACGACGGATCCGGTCTGGGCTCCGGCACCAGGTCAGTCCGCCGTCCTGTACCGCGGGGAGGAGTGCCTGGGCGGAGGCCGGATCGCCCGGTCCTGAGCCATGGTGCCTCAGCCATGAACCCTGAGCCGTGATCCCCTGGATCATCTGGACCGTCCTGGTGGGGGCCATCAACCTGACCCTCTTCGTCGCGATCCGGGGCAGATGGGGTCGCGAGGCGATTGGGCTTGTCCTCGCGGCCCTTGCCGGAACGGCGGCCGGGGACAGCCTGGCGGGCCTGGTCGGGTTCGACCTGCTGCGGCTGGGAGAGTTCCATCTGGCCGGGGCGATGATCGGCGCGCAGCTGGCCTTGGTGACGATCGCGGCGCTCTCGACCATCCTGGCCCCTCCGCGGACGTCTGACCGGCGACGCGACGGGGTAAGGCCGGGCCGGTAGAATCGGTAGCCCACCACGACGTCCGCCCACGACGTCCCTTCGAGAGGAGCAATGCACGCCATGAACGATTCCGGTTTCGGGAGTTTTCTGGCCGGTCTGGTCATCGGAGGCCTGATCGGCGCGGCAGTCGGGCTGCTCCTGGCGCCCGAATCAGGCGAAGACATGCGCGGCCAGGTCGGCGAGTTCGTCGACGACCGGATGCGCGACTTCGGCGACGCGGTCAGCGAGGGAAAGGCAGCAGCCGAGCAGGCCCGCACGGCCATGCTCGCGGCGCTTCAGCGGGACGCCGCCACCGAGGCCTCCGCCGAGGAGAGCGCGAGCTAGCCTTCATCGGTGACGACATCCGCATGCGCCTGACTGGGCGCATGTGACCGGACGCATGCAGGCTCTGCCTGCTGCCGAGCTGCGCGAGCGCTACCAGCGCTTCTTCGAGGCACGTGGGCACACCCGGGTCCCGCCCGCCCCCCTACTGGCGCGAGACGACCCGACCCTGCTCTTCACGAACTCGGGGATGGTCCAGTTCAAGCGGGTCCTGACCGGCGAGGAGACCCGCGATTACAAGCGGGCCGTGGACAGCCAGCCCTGCCTGCGGGTGGCCGGCAAGCACAACGACTTCGAGGAGGTCGGCCGTACGCCCCGCCACCAGACCCTGTTCGAGATGCTGGGCAACTGGAGTTTTGGCGACTACTTCAAGACCGAGGCCATCCACTGGGCCTGGGAATTCCTGACCCAGGACCTCGGCATCGACCCGGATCGGCTGGCCGCAACGGTCTATACCGATGACGACGAAGCCCATCGGATCTGGTCCGAGGAGATCGGCCTGCCGGCCGATCGGCTCGTGCGCTGGGGCAACATCGCGGTCGGTGACGACCACAACTTCTGGCAGATGGCCGACACCGGCCCCTGTGGGCCGTGCAGCGAGATCCATTTCGATCGAGGAGCCGAGTTCAGCGAGGGGCCCGACTGCATCCCCGACCATTCCGAAACATGTCCCCGCTGGCTCGAAATCTGGAACCTGGTGTTCATGCAGTTCGACCGGTCGATCGATGGAACGCTGACTCCGTTGCCCTTCCGGAGCGTGGATACCGGGATGGGACTCGAGCGCACCGCGTCCGTCCTGCAGGGGGTCGACAGCAACTACGGGACCGATCTGTTCGTCCCGATCATCGATCGGCTCCGGTTCCACCTGGGCCACGATCCGGAGACAGTCGAGGCCGAGCGCTTCAGCTACCAGGTGGTGGCCGACCATTCGCGGGCCATGACCTTCCTGCTGGCCGAGGGAGTCCGGCCTTCGAACGAGGGCGCCGGCTACGTCCTGCGCCGCATCATGCGCCGCGCGGTGCGGCACCTCCGGCTGATGGGAATCACCCAGCCGGTGCTCGCCGAAACGTGTGCCGCGGTCATCGAGCTGATGGGACCTGCGTACCCGTATGTGGCGGAGCGGCGCGAGGACATCCTGGCCGAGGTCAACGCCGAGGAGAGGCGTTTCGCGCGGACGCTGGAGGCCGGAACCGAGCGCCTGGCGCAGCTGGTCGAGGCAGCGGGTCGAGGCGGCACGATCGGTGGGGAGGATGCGTTCAAGCTGCACGACACGTTCGGCTTCCCAATCGACCTGACGGTCGAGATCGCGGCCGAGTCCGGCGTCTCGGTCGACCGGGACGGTTTCGAGACGGCCATGGCCGCTCAGCGTGAGCGGTCGCGCGGCGACAAGCGGGCCGCGTACCTCACCGACCCGACCCTTGCCGCGCTCAGCACCGAGTTCGTCGGGTACCCGAACCAGACCCGGGCCGATGGGCTCGAGATCCTGGCCGTCCGGCCCGGGGACGCGGACACGCCGGCTGCCGTGGTGCTGGCCCAGACGCCGTTCTATGCGGAGGGAGGCGGGCAGGTCGGTGACCGCGGGCGGCTGGTGGGACCCGGCGGCGTTCTCGAGGTGAGTGACACACAGCGCGACGGGAACGCGATCGTCCACCTCGGCACCCTGGACGGTGAGCTGGCCGTGGGTGAGCGGGTCCAGGCCGAGGTCGACGAGGAGCGGCGCTGGGGCGCGGCGCGCAACCACACGGCGACCCATCTCCTGCATCGGGCCCTGCGTGACGTCCTGGGCGAGCAGGCCAAGCAGGCAGGCTCGTGGGTCGGACCCGAGGGGTTGCGTTTCGACTTCCCGGCGGACGCGCCCACGTCTCGGGAGACGCTGACCCGGGTCGAGGCGATCGTCAACGAGCAGGTTCGCCGGAACCTGGAGGTGACTCCAACCTGGATGCCGCTGGCCGAGGCGCAGACCTCGGGCGCGGACATGTTCTTCGGTGAGAAATACCTTCCCGAATCCGTGCGGCTGGTGGCCTGCGGCGCGTACTCGCGCGAACTGTGCGGCGGCACCCACGTGGCGGCCACCGGGCAGATCGGATCGTTCCGGATCATTGGCGAGTCGAGCATCGGTGCCGGGTTGCGCCGGATCGAGGCGGTGACCGGCGCCGGCGCGGAGCAGCTGATCGCCACCCGCCTCGACGTGCTGCGGTCCGCGGCCCAGCTGCTGGGCGTCCGCGACGAAGACGTCCCGGCTCGTGTGGAGGCACTGCTTGGTCGTCTCCGGGACGCGGAGCGGAGCAGCGGCAGCGCACCGGCGTCAGGAGCTCGCCTGGATGCCGCGGCCGCGCTGCGCGACGCCCAGATGGCCGGTGAGACGTCCGTGGTCGTGCAGCGCTATCCCGACGCGGACGCCGCCGCCCTGCGCACGCTGGTCGACGATCTGCGCAGCGCCTCGGGGCGCTTCGTGGCCGTGGTGGCGGGCGCGTCGGACGGGCAGCCCACCCTCGTTGTCGCGGCCAGCCGCGACCTGGCCGGCGAGGGGTTTGACGCTGCCGACGTCATCCGCCAGGTGGCGCCGCTCATCAAGGGGGGAGGAGGGGGACGGGCCGACCTGGCGCAGGCCGGCGGGTCGGACTCGTCGGGCCTGGATCGCGCGCTCGCGGAGGCGACTCGTATCGCGCTCGATTCGCTTCACGCGATCGAATCTGGCTGACCCGTGCGCTCAGGAGGGCGGGGCGTGGGCCGGCTGATCGGCATCGACCACGGTGAGCGGCGGATCGGGCTCGCGGTGGGAGACGAGGAGACCGGCATGGCGTTTCCACGACCGGCGGTCCGCGCCGGCAGGCGGGCGCTGGCGGCCATTCGGGAATTGGCCACCGAGGAGGGCACGAACCGGATCGTGGTGGGTCTCCCGCTCAACATGGACGGCAGCGAGGGCGCCCAGGCGGCCGCCGCCCGTGCCTTCGGCGCCCGCCTCGGAGCACTGGGATTGGACGTCACCTTCATCGACGAACGGCTGACGAGCTGGGATGCCGCCGAGCGCATCGCCCAGCACGGCGCACGCCAACCCGCCCCGGACGCGATAGACTCTGCGGCCGCCGCCCTCATCCTGGAGGAGTACCTCGCCGATCGCCGGCGTCGCCCCGAGGAAGCTTGATGTACGACCCGTCTCTGACGCCTGCCGAGCAGGAGCAGGTCCGCAACGCGCGCATCCGCCGCCTTCGTGCGGAGCGGGAGGGGATTGCGCGACGCCAACGGGGGCGGGCTCTCCAGCCCCTCGTCCTGCTGGGCTGGGTCGGTGGCGTCATCGCCCTGACGGTCATCGCCCTGTACCTCGCCGTGCTGGCCCTGTCCCCCGCCATCATGGCCTGGGTCGAAGAGCGGCCCACCCTGATCCAGAACGAGCTGATCGTCGACTTCGTCAACTGGTACCAGCCAGACGCCATCGCCGACCAGCCGGCCAGCGACACCTATCGGCGCGTATCCATCGAGATCCCGCCGGGCGCGACCGACTCCTTCATCGGTGACCTGCTCGTCAACTACGGGCTCATCCACAGCAAGCTCGCGTTCCACCACGCGGTGTACCAAGCCGATCGGGAAGGGGAGCTCCAGGCGGGCCAGTACGACCTGTCGCCCACCATGACCCCATCATTCATCATCGGCGCACTGCGCCAGGAGGCCGGTCCCGAGGTCACGATCACGATCCTGGAGGGCATGCGGCTGGAGGAGGTGGTCGCCTACCTGGGCACGACCGATCTCACCATGAACCTCGACGAGTTCGGCGCGTTGGTCACCGTCCCCCCGCCGGACCTCATTGCCGCCTATCCCTTCCTGGCCGAGCTTCCGGCGGGCCGGACCCTGGAGGGCTACCTGTATCCCGACACGTACCGCGTGTTCGCGAACGCCCGCCCGCGCGACCTCGTCGATCGGCTCCTGACGACGTTCGACCAGCGGCTGAGCCAGGAGATCCGGGACCAGCTGATCGCTCGTGGGCTGACGATCGATTACGCCGTCCGCCTCGGATCCATCGTGGAGCGAGAGGCGGTCCTCGACGAGGAGCGCGCCCTGATCGCCGGGGTCTACACCCAGCGCCTGATCACCCCGGGATGGAACCTGGACGCCGACCCGACCCTGCAGTACGGGTTGGCGACCGCCGAGTTCGGCGCGCTGCCGATGGCCGAGTGGGGGACCGTTCGCTGGTGGAAGCCGCTCCCGGCCGGTGGCGCGGAGATCACCCTGCCCGAGGCGCTTCTGCCGTACCAGACCTACCTGGTAGGCGGCCTGCCACCCACGCCCATCTCCTCGCCCCGCCTGGCCTCGTTGGAGGCGGCCGCCTTCCCGGATACCAGCGCGGGCTACTTCTTCTTCGTGGCCGCCTGCCCCAACGGCATCCGGGACGGCTCGCACCGTTTCGCGGTGTCGCTGGCCGAGCACGAGGCCAACATCGCGCAGATGAACTCGGAGTGCCCCTGATCGTGAGCGGCGCCGACCCGTTCGCCAGCGAACGACCGGCACGCCTGGCCGCACTCCGGGCTCTCCTGGGCCGGCTTGGGCTGGACGCGATTCTGATCCAGTCGCGCGCCACCAGCCGCTACCTGTCCGGCTTCTCCCTCCGCCGGGGCGACGAGTCCACCTCGGGCTATTCGGGCGCCTTGCTGGTGACTGCGGATCGGAGCTGGATCCTGGCTGACAACCGTTACCTCGAGCAGGCCGCGGCGGAGGCGCCTGGGTGGGAGCTGGTTCACACCGCCACGGACCTCCCGGTGGAGCTGCCGCCGCTGCTTGCCAAGAGCGGAATCCGGCGGCTCGGCCTCGAGGCAAATCGCACGACGCATGCGGCGTGGGAGGCCATTACCGCGGCCGCCCCCGCGTGCGAGCTGGTGGCGATCGAATCCGAGCTGGCCGAGCTGCGCATCCTGAAGAGCGCGGCCGAGATCGACGCCATCGGTCGGGCCTGCGCGCTGGGCGATCGGGCGTTCGACCACCTGGTTGTCACCGTACGGCCGGGCATGACCGAACGCCGGGTGGCCCGGCTCATCGCCGAGTTCTTCGAGGACCACGGCGCCGAGGATCTCGCCTTCGACAGCATCGTGCTGGTGGGCGCCCGGGCCTCGATGCCCCACGGGACGCCGGGCGACACCCCCGTCCAGGACGGCCACGTGCTGCTCATGGACTTCGGCTGCCAGGTCGACGGGTACCGGTCCGACATGACGCGCACCGTGTTCGTCGGGGAGCCGGACCCGGTGGCGAGCCGCCGCCTGGACCTGGTGGCTGGCGCGCAACAGGCGGCCCTGGCCGCCACCCAGGTCGGGGTGCCCGCCCGCGTCCCCTACCAGGCGGCCCGCGCGTTCCTCGCCGAAGCCGGCTATCCCGACGCGTTCACCCACGGCGTGGGGCACGGAATCGGGCTCGAGACCCACGAGCCGCCCCGCCTGAAGACCTCGGAGGCCCCGCTCCGCGCCGGCATGGTGTTCAGCGTCGAGCCGGGCCTGTACCTGCCGGGCGAGATCGGGATCCGGATCGAGGACATTGCGGTCCTCGAGGAGGACGGTCCGCGGCTGTTGACCGCCTCACCCCGCCAGGCCGTGGTCATCGGTGAGCGACAGGCCGCATGATCAGCACCGGCGACATCCGCAAGGGGATCGTGATCGAGCTGGACGGCCAGCCCGTGCGCGTCCTGGACTGGACCCACATCAAGATGGCGAGGGGGTCGGCCCAGGTCCGGCTCAAGATCCAGAACGTGCGGACGGGCGCCATCACCGAGCGCACCTTCCAGGCCGGCACCCGTTGGCCCCGGGGCCGAGTGGAGCAGCGCAGGGTCCAGTACCTGTACACCGACGGCGACGCGTATCACTTCATGGACACCGAGACCTACGACCAGTTCGCGATCAGCGCGGCCAAGCTGGGCGATGACGCCCGGTATCTCAAGGAGAACACCGACGTCTTCGTGTCGTCATACGGTGGGGAGGTCCTGGGGGTCGATCTCCCGGTCAGCGTCGACCTGCGCGTGGTCCGCACCGAGCCCGGATTCGCGGGCGACACCGCCACCGGCGCCCGCAAGCCGGCGACCCTCGAGACCGGGCTCGTGGTCCAGGTCCCCCTGTTCGTGAACGAGGGCGACCTGCTCCGGGTGGATACCCGCAGCGGCGAATACCAGACCCGGATCCAGTAGGGCATGGTCAGGCCAGACCGATGACGCCAGACCGATGACGCCAGACCGATGACGACGGCTCCCCAGGCCAGCGCCGGGCCTCGGGTCTGGCGGGTGTCCGACCTCAACCGGCGCGTGCGCGGGCTGCTGGACGCCGACTCCGCGCTGGCCGACGTGTGGGTCGAGGGCGAGGTCAGCGGTCCCAGCTTCCCGCCGTCAGGCCACTGCTTCTTCACCCTCAAGGATGCGCACAGCCAGATCCGGGCGGTCCTGTTCCGGGAGGAGCTCGAGCGGGCCACGGTCCGACCCCAGCACGGGGCGCAGCTGGTGTGCCACGGCCGGGTACGCGCCTACGAGCCGCAGGGCGTGTACCAGCTGTACGTCGAGTCGGTGACGCCGGTGGGCGCCGGCGATCTCCACGCCCAGTACGAGGCATTGCGCGCCAAGCTCGGGGCCGAAGGGCTGTTCGAGGAGTCGCGCAAGCGGCCGCTCCCGCGCTGGCCGCGCCGGATCGGGGTCGTGACGTCTCCGGTGGGCGCGGTGTGGGACGACATCTGCACTGTGCTCCGGCGCCGCTACCCGCTGGTCGAGGTGGTCCTGTCGCCCACGGCCGTGCAGGGCGGCGTGTCCGCGCCGGCCATCATCCGTGCCCTGAAGCGCCTATACGCGGTCGAAGGGCTGGACCTCGTCATCCTGGCCCGCGGCGGGGGGTCGATCGAGGATTTGTGGGGATTCAACGACGAGCACGTGGTCCGAGCCGTGGCCGCCTCTCCGATCCCGGTCGTGGTCGGGGTCGGGCACGAGAGCGACGTCACGCTCGCCGATTTCGCGGCCGACCGGCGCGCGCCCACGCCGTCGGCGGCGGCCGAGATCGCGGTCCCCGACGGGACCCAGCTGCCATCCATCCTGACCCGCCTCAGCGAACGGTCGGCAGCGGCCACCGCCGCCCGGCTGGAGGCGGCCCGGCGAGCGGTGCGGGGCGAGGGTCGCGCCTTGGTCGGACTGCGGCCCAACCTGGAGGCCGCCCGTCAACGCGCGGCCGAGCTCCTCGATCGCGGCCACCGGACACTGGGCGCGGACCTCGCGCGGCGGCGAGTCGCTGCAGCTGGTCTGCGTGACGCGCTGCGGGCCCTCGGGCCCCTGGCCACCCTCGATCGCGGCTACGCCGTCGCGCGCCGGCCAGGTGGCATGATCCTGCGCGATCCGGCCGACGTGGCGCCCGGCGACGACCTCGAGGTCATCGTCGCTCGTGGAGCGGTCGACGCCCGCATCACCGGCGTCCGGCCGGGCGACGTCGAGGAGGCGTTGGCATGACCGGACCCGAGCCGAACGCGACTGAGGACCTGGCCGGCCGGCCGTTCGACGAGCTCGTGGCCGAGCTGCAGCGCATCGTTCAGACCCTCGAAGCCGGCACGGTGGGGCTCGAGGAGAGCATCGCCCTGTACCGCGAGGGCCTCCGCCTCCACGCCGCGTGCGAGGAGCGGTTGAAGGCCGCTGAGCTGGCAATCACCGAGCTGGGTCGTCGCGGCCTGGCCGGCGCCGAGGGTCCCGAGCCGACCGCCGGCGGCTGACCCGTTCCGATGCCCCGCGGGGCTGGCCCCGCGGGGCATCGGTCTATACTCGCCTCCGTTTTGACCGCCACCAGATCGACCGTCCTGGAGCGAATCTCCGAGCCCGCCCAGCTTCGGTCGTTGACCGATGCCGAGCTGGACCAGCTGGCGGCCGACCTCCGCGAGAAGATGATCCGCACCGTTCACCAGACCGGTGGCCACCTCGCGTCGTCGCTCGGGGCGGTGGAGATCGCGATCGCCCTGCACCGGGTCATGGACTCCCCGCGCGACCGGATCGTGTGGGACACCGGGCACCAGGCCTACGCCCATAAGCTCCTCACCGGTCGGGCCCAGGCGTTCGACACCCTGCGCCAGGTGGGCGGCATCGGCGGGTTTCCGCGCCGCTCGGAGAGCGAGCACGACGTGTTCGATGGCGGCCATGCCGGGACCGGGGTGAGCATCGCCTCCGGCCTGGCCGCGGCCCGGGACCTGCGGCCCGCGAACGACCCGCGCCGAGCTCAGCGGATCGCGGTGTGCGTGGGCGACGCGGCCGTGACCAGCGGGCTCACCCTCGAAGCGCTGAATCACCTGGGCCATACCCACACCCGGCTCCTGATCGTGCTCAACGACAACGAGATGAGCATCAGCCCATCGGTGGGCGGGCTGTCGACCCGCCTGAACCGGATCCGGCTCTCGCGCGCCTACCAGGAGACCAAGTCGCTCACGGCGCGGATCCTGCCCCGGGTGCCCCTCATCGGTAAGCCGCTGTACGCCGCCCTGGGCTGGGCCAAGGAGGGCTTCAAGCGCTCGTGGGCCAAGGTGTCGTTCTTCGAGGACATGGGGATCACCTACATCGGCGTCCTGGATGGCCACGACCGGGCCGACCTGGAGAAGGCCTTCGAAGCCGCGTTCCACATCGACCGCCCGGTCCTCATCCACGTCAAGACCGTCAAGGGCCGTGGGTTTCTCCCCGCCGAGGAGGACAGCCAGGCCTTCCACGGGGCGAGCCTGCCCCCGATCGACCTGGGCCTCATCGACCCGACCGAGGAGCCGCTGCCGGCCCCCGGTACGTCTCGGGGCAAGCCGAAGTCGTACACCCACGTCTTTGCCGAGGAGCTGATCCGGCTGGCGGAGTCCGATCCGCGGATCTGCGCGCTCACCGCCGGGATGCCCACGGGCACCGGCCTGGCCGCATTCCAGCAGCGGTTCCCGACCCGGTTCTTCGACGTGGGGATCGCCGAGCAGCACGCGCTGACCATGGCCACCGGACTGGCCCTGGCCGGCATGCGCCCGGTGGTGGCCATCTACTCGACCTTCAGCCAGCGTGCCTTCGACCAGCTCGTCCACGACGTGTGCCAGAACAACGCCCCGGTGGTCGTGGCCATCGACCGAGCGGGTCTGGTGGGGGAGGATGGGACCAGCCACCAGGGGATGTTCACCCTGCCGGCCCAGCGGGCCCTGCCCAACCTGGTCATCGGGTCACCCCGCGACGAACAGGAGCTGCGGGACATGCTCGTGACCGCCCTGGCGCACGATGGACCGATCTCGCTCCACTACCCGCGCGATGCCGGCGAGGACCTGCCCGACCGGGTCGGGCGGGCGCTGGAGATCGGGAAGGGCGAGGTCCTGCGCGAGGGGGCCGACCTGCTCCTGGTCGGCTTCGGTCCGATCGTGCAGCGCCTGATCCGAGCCGCCGACCTGCTCCAGGCATCAGGTGTGGCATCCACCGTCGTCAACGCCCGCTGGGCGAAGCCCATGGATGCCGGGCTGCTGGCCCGCCTGGCGGCAGGGAAGCGCCTGGTCGTCAGTGCCGAGGAATCCGCGCCCATGGGCGGGTTCGGTGACGGGGTCCTGGACGTGCTCAACCAGGCCGAGGTGCACGCTCCAGTCCTGAAGGTCGCGCTCAGCGAGGGATTCGTCGACCACGGTTCGGTGGACGCCCTGCGCCGCGAGCAGCGCATCGACACCGACGGAATCGTGTCTCGCATCCGCGAGGCGCTGGGGATCGACGTGGCAGCCGACGAGAGCCGCGCCCCGACGTCGACCGCGGCCTGACCGATGCCCGGCCCCGGGCCGGGAGCCCGCGTCCGCGCCGACCAGCTGATCGTGGATCGCGGCCTGGCCAGGTCCCGGGCCGAGGCGCAGGCCCTCATCCTGGCCGGAGCCATTCGGATCGAGGGCGCGGAGGGCCGCCGCTTGTCGGCGGGGCAGCGCCTGGACCCGTCTCTGGGCCTGGTCCGCGAGGCGGGGCCGACCTGGGCGTCCCGTGGCGGAGAGAAGCTGGCGGCGGCGCTGGACGGGTTCCAGGTGGAAGTCGAAGGGCTCGTCTGCCTCGACGCCGGGGCCTCGACCGGCGGCTTCACCGATGTCCTCCTGGCGCGCGGGGCACGGCGGGTGTACGCCGTGGACGTCGGGCACGGCCAGCTCGTGCCGCGCCTGGCCCAGGAACCAAGGGTCGTGGTCCTGGACCGCACGAACCTCCGGAAACTCACATCCCTCCCGGAGCCGATCGACCTGGCCACGCTGGACCTGTCATTCATTTCGCTGCGCCTCGTGCTGGTGCCGGTCCGGCGCCTGCTGGCGCCCGGCGGGCGGGTCGTGGCGCTGGTCAAGCCCCAGTTCGAGGCCGGCCGCGCTGACGTGCCGCGGGGTGGCGTGATCCGCGATTCAGCCGTCCATCGCCGTGTCCTGGTCCGGTTGGCCGCCGACGCGCGGGAGGCGGGCCTGGCGGCGGTGGACCTGCTGTCCTCGCCGCGGACCGGACGCCAGGGCAACCGGGAGTTCCTGGCTCTCTTGCGGGCGGTTGGCCCCGAGGCCGCGGACGTCCCCTCGGACACGGCGGCGGAGGACGCGGCGTGGGGCAGGCTGGTCGACGGCGCCTTGGAGTCGCGTATTACGATTTGACCGTGGCCAGGACCGCCGATCGCACGCCCAAGGACGAGCAGCTGAGCGTGGGATTCGACCTGGATCCCATCACCTCCGCGCCGGAGCTTCCGTCAGACACGATGCGCCAGATCGTCTCGATCCGGATGCCGGACGCCCTCATCGAGCGCGTGGACGCGGTCGCCCGCTCGCGGGGCGTCTCGCCCTCATCGCTGATGCGCGCCCTGATCGCGGCCGGCCTGGATCGCTCATACGCGGCGCTGACCGAGTCCGAGGCCGCCGCCGACCTCGCGTCTGAGCTGGCGGCGCTGCGCCAGCGGGTCGAGGACATCGCCACTACCCTGGCGGCTGAACGCCCATCGTGAGCGAGGGGCGGCTCGGGCGCATCGGCTTCGCGGTCAGCCGATACAACCCACAGGCCGTCGCCGTCCTGGAGCGCGGTCGTGCCTGGTGCGCGGCCCATGGCATCCCGGCCTGGGACGCGGTCGCCGACGACGAGGAGCGGCTGAGCGCCGAGCTGGCGGGCAGCGACCTGGTGACGGTGCTGGGTGGAGACGGGACGTTCCTGCGCGTGGCCCGGGCCATCGGGGACACCCAGGTCCCGGCGCTGGGCGTCAACCTGGGACGGGTCGGATTCCTGGCCAAGGTCGAGCCCGACGACCTGGAGGCCGCGCTGGATGGCATGGCCGCGGGCCGCTACACCCTGGCCGAGCGGATGCGGCTGGGCGCGACCATCTCCCGCCAGGACGGCAGCAGCCTGTCGGCCGCCTGCCTCAACGAGGTGGTGGTCGCCCGCGCCGCGCAGGTCCGCCTCATCCAGGTCGAGGTCGAGGTCAGCGGGAGCCACCTGGCCACCTACCTCGCCGACGGCGTGGTCGTCGCCACCCCCACCGGTTCGACCGCCTACTCGTACTCGGCCGGCGGCGCGGTCGTCGACCCGCGGCTGCGCAACCTGGTCATCACCCCGGTGGCCGCGTACCTGTCGGCCATCCACAGCGTGGTAGCCGGTGAGGACCACCTGATCCGTCTCCGTCTGCGCGAGGCGTTCGGCGGGGCCGTGGTCTCGTTCGACGGCCAGCGCGACGTGGCACTGGAGGTCGGGGAGTGGGTCGAGGTTCGCGCCCTGCCCAACCCCCTGCGCCTGGTCGAGCCCGAGGGCAGCACCCCGTTCTACGACCTGCTGCGCACCAAGGCCTCGCTCCTGCCGGACTGACCTGTCCCCATGGCGCCCCAGTCCCGCACCGATCCCCGCCTCCGGGCGGCGGTGGACGACTTCCTGCTCGAGCTCCGCGTGGAGCGCGGCCTGTCGCCGTTGACCATCGCGGCCTATCGGCGCGACCTCGACCAGTTCGCGACCGGCGCCGGCACCGCGTGGCGCGACGACCCGGCCACGGTGAGCGCCTTCGTGGCCCGCCTGCGCCGCCAGGGCCGCCGCGCGACGACCCAGGCACGCAAGGTGGCCGCCATCCGGAGCTTCTACGGATTCGCCCGGCGAGAGGGGATCATCGATCGCAACCTGGCCGACCTCATCGACCCGCCACGCCCGGGGCGCTATCTCCCCGAGGTCCTGGCCCGAGACCAGGTCGAGCGCATCCTGTCGGCGCCGGGTGAAGACCCGTCCGACATCCGCGACGCCGCCATTCTCGAACTGCTGTACGCCTGCGGCCTGCGGGTCAGCGAGCTGACCGGGCTCGACCTCGACCGCCTGAACCTGCCGGGCCTCGAGGTCCGGGTCATCGGAAAGGGCAACAAGGAGCGGCGCGTCCCGATGGGCGAGCCGGCACGGGACCGGCTGCATCGGTACATCAGCGGACCCCGCAAGGAGTGGAGCGCCGGCCATCCAAGCCCGGCCGTCTTTCTCTCACGGCGAGGTTCTCGCCTGGGTCGGGAAGCGGTGTGGCGCCTGGTGCGGCGCTGGGGCCGAGCCGGGATCGGCGAGGACGTCACCCCCCACACCTTCCGCCACAGCTTCGCCACCCATCTGCTCGAGGGCGGCGCCGATCTCCGCGTGGTCCAGTCCCTGTTGGGCCATGCTAGCATCAGCACCACCCAGCTCTATACCCACCTGACCGGCGAGCGCCTGCGTGAGGTGTACGCTCGGGCGCACCCGCGAGCCTGAGGAGCGCTACAGATCCATGAGTTATGCCCGCAAGCTGCTGGCGCGAGGCGAGGAGATCGTCTTCGAGAGCGGCCAGCACTGGTTCGCGGTGGTGGGCCGGTCGTGGTGGGCCATCGCCATCGCGATCGTGGCCCTGGCCGTCCTGATGTGGGTGGCCGGCCCGCCCGAGGAGCCCCTCGACGGTCCCGCGGAGGTCGTCGCCCTGGGCCTGTTGCTGATCGCGTTCGCGCGCATTGGCTGGGTGATCTGGGGCTGGCGCAACACCGAGTTCCTGGTCACCACCCGACGCATCATTCGGGCCGAGGGCATCCTGAACAAGCGGATGTCCGACTCCAGCCTGGAGAAGGTCAACGACGCGCACCTGACCCAGAACGTGTTCGGGCGGATCTTCGGATTCGGGGACCTCGACATCCTGACCGCCGCCGACGAGCTGGGCGGCATCGAGGACTTCCCGCTGCTCGCCGACCCGGTGGACTTCAAGATCGCGATGCTCAACCAGAAGGAGCTTCTCGAGCGACCCGACCTGGCGGCACCCGCCTACCAGCGCCAGCCGGCGCCGACCATGCGTCCGGCTGAGCCGATGTCGCCGCGGGCGGGCAGCGATCGGGTGACCGTCATCGACGAGCGGTCGGAGGCGGCTCCGGTTTCGGCTCCGGCGTCTTCGCCACCGCCCGCGGCTCCTCCCGCGCCAACTCCCGAGGCGCCCGCCCCGAGCGGGAATCCGGCTGATGACGCGGCCGCCACGCTCGAACGGCTGGCCTCCCTCCGCGATCGGGGCCTGATCACGGCCGAGGAATACGACGCCAAGAAGCGCGAGCTCCTGGAGCGGATCTAGCGTGGCCGAAGCCCCGGCCACCGCACCGCTGGGCACGCGCATCGAGGCCGCCGCCGAGGTCATCGGCACGCGACTGGCGGTCGAGCCGGCGTTGGCCACGCCGCAGCTGGGACTGGTCCTGGGATCCGGGCTGGGGGCGGTGGTCGACCTCCTGGACGCCGCGCCGCGGATCCACATCGCGTATCGCGACATTCCCGAAGTCCCCGTCTCGGGCGTGGCCGGCCATACCGGGGAGCTGGTGGCGGGGACGGTCGGAGGCCGGCCGGTGCTGGTCCTGTCGGGCCGGGTGCACGCCTATGAGGGATACACCCACCGCGAGGTCACGATCCTGCTCCGCGCGGCGTTCCGGATCGGACTGACGACGGTCGTCCTGACCAACGCCGCCGGCGGGCTGAACCCGGCCTTCGAGCCCGGCGAGCTGATGCTCGTCAGCGACCACATCAACCTGTCGGGCGACAACCCGCTGTTCGGCCCCAACGTGGACGCGATGGGGCCCCGCTTCCCGGCCCTGACCGACGCGTACGACGCCGACCTGGCGGCGCGCGCCCGTGCCGCCGCCAAGCGCACCGGCGTCCGACTCCACGAGGGGGTGTACGTCATGCTCGCCGGCCCGAACTACGAGACCCGCGCCGAGCTGCGGATGCTGCGCGGCCTGGGAGCCGATGCCGTGGGCATGTCCACCGTGCTGGAGGTCATCGTCGCCCGCCACGCCGGCGTGCGCGTCCTCGCCATCTCCCTGATCGCCAACAAGGCGACCCCTGACGTCGAGGTCGGCGCCAGCCACCAGGAGGTCATCGAGATGGGGAAGGTCGGCGCCGCGCGCCTGGCGACGCTGCTCGGCGACCTGCTGCCGGAGATCGCGTAGGTGCTGCTCCTGGGGCTGACCCCGGCGGAGATCGCCGGCATGGTCATCGGCCTGCTGCTGGGCATCACCTTCCACGAGTTCAGCCACGCCCTGGTGGCGGACCGCCTCGGGGACCATCGGCCGCGGGCCATGGGCCGCGTCTCGCTGAACCCGCTGCGTCATCTCGATCCGCTGGGCACGATCCTGCTGGTGCTGGTCGGGTTCGGGTGGGGGCGTCCGGTCCTGGTCAACCCCTCTGCGCTCCGCGGGGGGCGAGAGGGAATGGCCATCGTCGCGGCCGCCGGGCCGGTGGCCAACGTGGTGATGGCCCTCGTCCTCGCCCTGGTGTTCCGGGTCCTGGAGGCGGCCGGCCTGGACGGCACGCTGGCCGTGGTCCTGGGCACCGCCGTGTTCCTGAACCTGCTGCTCGCCATCCTGAACTTCATCCCCATCCCTCCCTTGGACGGCTACAACGTGCTGTTGGCCTTCCTCCCCGCGCACTGGGTCTTGACCGTCCAGCGCTACGCGCAGTGGGGGATCGTCCTGCTCGTCTTCCTGTTGATCCTGCCGGGAGGTCCACTCCGATGGTTGTTCAGCCTCGCGCAGCCGTGGACGCGGGCGCTGCTGGGCACGTGACGCCCGCGCTCGACACGTGATGCCCGCATCCGGCGTGCGGAGTCGCGTGCGCCAGTTCGTGACCCACGTCACCGCGCGGGTCAGCCTCGAGGAGGAGCTGCAGGCCCGCGCCCTGTTGCCGGCGACGGCGTTCGAGCTGTTCGCGGGCATGCCCGTCGCGGACCGCCGTCATGCGCTCGACGTCTTGGCCCGCCTGCGTCAGGCGGGCGTGACCGATGCCGACGTGCTGACCGCTGCCCTGCTGCACGACGCGGCGAAGGGCAGCCGCCTGCGCCTGTGGCATCGGGTTGCGGTCGTCCTGGTCGAGGCGGTTGTGCCCGGCCGGCTGGCACGACTGGCCTCGCCGGATCCGAAATCCTGGCGCCATCCGTTCCACCTCCACGTCCACCACGCCGAGCTTTCGGCTCGTGCGGCCCTGGACGCCGGCTGCAGCCCGCGCGCAGCGGCCTTCATCCACGGCACGCCGGGCGGGCCGGACGCGCAGCTGGCGGCCGCACTGCGCGCCGCCGACGCGGCATCCTGAGCAGGTGACGCGCTCGGAAACCACCGATCCGGTCCGCATGGCCGTCCCGATCCAGAGCGATCCCAGCGTCGCGGTGCCGGTCGGAACGCCGCCCGAGTTCCACGTCGAGCTACCGGTGTTCGAAGGGCCGCTGCCGCTCCTCCTGCACCTCATCGAGTCGGCCGAACTGGACATCCGCTCGGTGCCGCTGGCCACGGTCGCGGATGCGTACGTGACCTACGTTGCCACCCACCAGGTCGACGCGGCCAACCTCGCGCAGTTCGTGGCCACTGCGGCGCAGCTCATCCTCATCAAGTCGAGGACCGTGCTTCCCGCCGAGCCCAGCGGCCTGGAGGCGCCTGGCGTCGAGGACGTGGATGAGGAGGACCTGCGGCGGCGGCTGATCGCGTATCGGGCCATCCGAGACGCGGCTCGCGATCTGGCCGCGCGGGACCTGGTGGCGCCGATGTGGCGCCGGGAGCCACGCCTGTCCGACCTCCCCGAAGCTCCGCTGGCGCCGCTCGAGCCGGCGGAACTGCCCGACGCCCTGGCGCGCCTGGCGGCCGTGGCGGAGCCGGAGCCTGCCCCTCCTGAGGTCGTTCCCCGCGAGGTCACGGTAGGTCAGCAGATCGCCGTGCTGCGTGCCGCGTTGGGCGAGACCGGCAAGGTGGTGCTGCAGACCCTCCTGGCCGTGAGCTCGTCGCGGACCGAGCGCGTCGTGACCCTCCTGGCGGCCCTGGAGCTCATCCGACGGCGCGAGCTTCGGGCACGCCAGAAGTCCCTCTTCGGACCGATCGTCCTCGAAGTCATTCCTGAAGCCAGCCGATGAGCAACGACGCCGGCCTGGTTGCCGCCCTCGAGGCCATCCTGTTCGTGGCGGATCGACCGCTGGCGACCGGAGAGCTGGCCGACCTGGCCGAGGTCTCGCCGCGCGCCGCGGAAGACGCCCTGGCCGCCCTGGACCACGCCCTGACGGGACGCGGGCTGCGCCTGCAGCGACTGGACGGCGCGTGGCAGCTCACCACCGCACCCGAGGTCGCGGACCGGGTCCGCCGCTATGCCGAACGCGCGGAGGGGCGGCTCAGCCCAGCCGCCCTGGAGGCACTGGCCGTGGTCGCCTACCGGCAGCCGGTCACGCGTGGTGACGTGGAGCGGGTTCGGGGCGTGGATTCGGAATCGGTCATCCGTTCCCTGCTGCATCGGCGCCTGATCGAGGAGGTCGGGCGTCGCGACTCGCCCGGGCGCCCGATCCTGTACCGGACCACGTTTGCATTCCTCGAGCGGTTCGGCCTCGAGGGCCTCGAACAGCTGCCCCCGCTACCGACTGAGGCCGCCGCCCTGGTGGCCGAGGTCGACGGCGCCGACCTGCATGCCGGGTGAGCGTCTGCAGACCGTGCTGGCCCGCGCTGGGCTCGGATCGCGGCGAGAGGCAGATGGCTGGGTTGCCGAGGGGAGGGTCACGGTGAACGGCGTGGTCGCCACCCCAGGCACGCGAATCGATGCTGCGGTCGATCGAATCGCCCTGGACGGGCGACCGGTGGCGGTCACTGGCGCATCGGCGGTCCATCTGGCGATTCACAAGCCGCGTGGCGTGCTGTCCTCGGCGAAGGCCGCACATGGGCGGGTGGCGGTGGTCGATCTTGTCCGGCCTCGACCCCAAGGACGGCTATGGCCGGCCGGGCGCCTCGATGCCGATTCCGAGGGGCTCATGCTCCTGACCAACGATGGCGCGTGGGCACAGCGGGTGCTGCATCCGCGGTATGGGACGCAGCGGGAATATGTCGTGGAGCTCGACCGTCCGCCCCACCCGGCCGACCTTGATCGTCTTCTGGCCGGGGTGGAGCTCGACGGCGTGCCGGCCCGCCTGCTGTCGGCCCGCCCGGGGCGTCGCCCGCCCCAGGTTGAGCGCGACCAGGGACCGGAGGGCGCCTGGCTCACCGTGCAGCTGGGCGAGGGTCGCAACCGCGAGGTCCGCCGCCTGTTCGCCGCGATCGGCTACCGGGTCCTTCGGTTGGTGCGCATCGCGGTCGGCCCGGTCACGCTTGACGGCCTGCCGCCGGGCGCCTGGCGCCCGCTGACCGCGCGCGAGGTCGAGGCCCTGGGCGGCACGGCGCCCACTCCGCCTCGCCGAACGGGGGCATCCCATCGGCGAATCGCCGTTGACGGAACTTCCGGGTCGGGGAAGAGCACCGTCGGCCGGGCGCTGGCCGACCGGATCGGCGCGCGTTTCGTGGACACCGGTCTCCTGTACCGCACCGTGGCCCTGGCCGTGCTGGAAGCCGGGATCGACCCGGATGACGAGCCAGCCGTGGCACGCCTGACTCGAGCTGCCCGAATTGAGGTTGAGCCGACCGACCGCGAAGACGCCGGGGGTGCCAGCGATCGGGTGACCCTCAACGGGCGGGACGTGACGGCCCACCTGCGCGAGCCACGAATCGAGCGCGCAGTTCCGGCCGTGAGCCGCCACGCGGCCGTGCGTCGGGCCATGCTCAAGGTCCAGCGCGACGCCGCGCGCGGGCAGGACACGGTGATGGTGGGACGCGACATCGGGACCGTCGTCATGCCCGACGCGGACCTGAAGGTCTTCCTTACTGCGGCGGTGGAGACCCGGGCCCGCCGGCGCGCGGCCCAGATGGGGCGACCCGACCGGCTCGCCAAATACCGGCGCGAGATCGAGGAACGCGACCACACGGACATGACCCGCCCCGTGGCGCCGCTCCGCCGCGCTCCCGGTGCCCTCGTCCTCGACACCGGGGAGCTGGACGTCGACGCCTGCGTCGACGTCATCGTCGAGGCCCTCGAGTCACCTGCCCGCACATGACTGCCAGGATGCCGCGGCTGTGGGCTTACCGCCCCGTGGGCGTCCTCGTCGCCACGCTCCTCCGCCTCCTCGGCGGTGTCCGGAGCGTGGGCCTCGAGAACCTGCCGCGCATCGGCCCCGTCATCCTCGTCGCCAACCACTACACCCTGGCCGACCCGCTGGTCGCCGGCGTCGGCACGGGTTGGCGTATCGGTCGGGTCGTGCACATGGTCAGCAAGGTCGAGGTCCGCGGGTGGCCGCTCATCGGCTGGCTGGGGACCCAGGGGGGCGTCATCTACGTCAATCGCCGGGTAGGGGACCTCGGCGCCCAACGCCAGGCACTCGCCGCCCTGGCCGCGGAGCGCATGCTGTTGATCTTTCCGGAGGGCACGCGCAGCCCCACCGGAGCGCTGATTCCGGGCCGCAATGGGGCCGCCCTGCTGGCCATGCGCAGCGGCGCACCCATCGTCCCGCTGGGTTTGACCGGCACCGAAGGCATGCTCAGCCCGCTGGCCATCTTCGGGCCGCGACCGCGAGTCACGGTCCGCATCGGTCAGCCGTTCTCGCTCCCGCACCGGC
>JBIOTW010000038.1:0-5223 GCA_044866355.1 Candidatus Limnocylindria bacterium
TCGTCTCCCCCCAACGACCTGTCGGAGTACGAGTTCTTCATCCGCCTGGTGCCTGGAGCAGAGTTCACCCCGCTCCTCTGGGAGCTGAAGGTGGGGGACACCATCGGTATCAAGGGCGCCAAGGGCAAGTTCGTGCTCCAGGACGATGGGCGGCGCTGCCTGTTCGTGGCCTCCGGGACCGGCCTCGCCCCGTACATGAGCATGATCGAGACCCTCCTGGCCAACGGCGAGAAGCGCGAGATCCATCTCCTGCACGGGGTGAGCCATACCCGTGACCTCGCCTGGCGGGAGTGGCTGACCGAGATCGAGAGCGACGGCCGCCTCCCGCTCCATTACGCGGCCACCGTGTCCCGTCCCAAGGACAATCCCGACTGGGAGGGGCTTACCGGACGGGTGGAGTCGGTGGTCGAGGCCGAGATGGAGCGCCGTGGGCTGACCCCGGCCGACACGACCGTCTACCTCTGCGGCAACCCGGACATGATCAGCGCGGTCGAGGAGATCGCGCTGCGGCGGGGATTCCCGACGGAGCAGATCCGCAAGGAGCTGTACTGGCCCAAAGGCCGCACGCACGCGGAGCCGGCCGGGTGACCGAGCGTTTCTACCTGACCACGGCCATCTTCTATCCCAGCGCCGGTCCGGCGCTGCACTCGCTGTTCGAGGCGATCGGGGCCGATGTCCTGGCCCGCTATCAGCGCCTGGCCGGGCGCGAGGTCCGCTTCCTGACGGGCATGGACGAGCACTCCGCCAACCTGCAACGCCAGGCGCGAGAGCGCGAGGTCGAGCCACGCGCGCTCGTGGACGAATGGGCGGCCAACTGGCAGGCCGGATTCGACCGGTTCGGGATCAGCTATGACCGATTCATCCGAACCACCGATCCGGACCATGCCCGAGCCTCGACCGAGATGGTCCGCCGCGCCCAGGCCGCGGGCGACATCTACAAGGGCACCTACGCCGGGTGGTTCTGCATCGGAGACAACACCTTCCTGACCGATAGTCAGATCGTGGATGGGCACTGCCCCGACCATCCCACCCTGGAGCTCCAGTGGCTGGAGGAAGAGAACTACTTCTTCGCCCTGAGCAAGTACCAGGGCGCGCTGGAGGACCTGTACCGAACCAACCCGTCGTTCTGCGAGCCGGAGCACTTCCGCAACGAGGTGCTCGGCTGGCTGTCGGAGGGCCTCCAGGACTTCTCGATCAGCCGCGCCGGGGGCTCGTGGGGCATCCCGTTCCCGGGCGACGAGGCGCACCGCATCTACGTCTGGTTCGACGCGCTCACGAACTACGTCACCGGCGCCGGATTCCCCGACGATCCGATCTCGTTCGCGCACTGGTGGCCGGCCGACGTCCACGTCATCGGCAAGAACATCACCCGCTTCCATTGCCTGTACTGGCCGGCCATGCTCCTGAGCGTGGGACTGCCGCTGCCCCGCCAGGTTTTCGCCCACGGATTCATGCTCATGCGCGGCGAGCGGATGTCGAAGACCCGCGGCAACGTGCTGGACCCGGACGTGGCCCAGGGCCTGTTCGGGGTCGACGGTGTCCGCTACCTGGTTCTCCGCGAGATCCCATTCGACCGCGACGGCGACGTCACGGCCGATGGCCTCGTCCGCCGCTACAACGCGGAGCTTGCCAACGACCTGGGGAACCTCGTCAACCGGACGGTCTCCATGTCTGAGCGATACCTGGGCGGGGCCCTTCCCGATCTCACCGGCCTCGAGATGACCGATGCCGACGCCGAGCTCCGAGCCGTGGCCCAGGCCGCGATCAGCTCCTACCGCGCCGCCGTCGAGCGGCTGCACTTCGACGAGGCGCTCGCCGCGCTGGGCACCCTGACCCGGGCCGCGAACGGGTACGTCGAGTCGCAGGCCCCGTGGGTGCTCCACAAGGCGGGGGAGTCCGGGCGCACCGCGGCCGTGCTGGCCATTTTGGGTGAGTCGTGCCGGATTCTGGGCCACTTACTGGCGCCCTTCTGCCCCGGCGCGGCCGCCGACCTGCTGAGTCAGGTCGGGACCCCGCCCGCGTACGACGACCGCGGCGCCGGCGGCCCGGGGCTCGACACGCTGCTGACCTGGGGCGCCGAGCTGGGCCCTCGCCGGACCGGGCCGCCGGCCCCGCTCTTCCCGCGCGTCGAGGACGACGAGGCAGCCACGGACCAGGCAGCCGTGGACCAGGGAGCCGCGACGCCCTGAGCCGTCCGGCCGTCCCGGAGCGCCTGGCGGGGATCGTCGACGCGCACGCGCACCTCCAGCACCCCGCGTTCGCCGTCGACCTCGACGCCGTGCTGGAACAGGCTCGCGCGGCCGGCGTGGTCCGCATCCTGGTGCCGGGCTGGGACCGCGCCTCGTCCGAGGCGGCACTCGAACTGGCCGCGCGCCACCCGGACCTGCTCCACGCCGCGGTGGGCATCCACCCCCATTACGTCGCCGCAGCCACTGACGATGACTGGGACGCGATCGAGAACCTTGCCCAGGAGCCGGCCGTGCGAGCCGTGGGCGAGATCGGGCTCGACTTCTTCCGCAACCTGTCGCCGCCGGATATCCAGCGCCGCGCCCTCGGGCGCCAGCTCACCCTCGCCGCGGCTCTCGGCAAGCCGGTCATCGTCCACGACCGCGACGCTCATGCCGAAGTCACCGCCGCGCTCCTGGACCACGCCCTCCCGGGCCGCGGCGCGTCAGCGGTGCCGGGGATGGTCCACGCCTTCTCGGGCGACGCGATCATGGCCACCTCCCTGGCCGGTGCGGGCTACCTCATCTCGTTCGCGCTGCCGGTCACCTTTCGCGCCAACCACGGTCCGCGGGCGGCGGCCGCGGCGCTCTCCGCGACCCACCTCCTGGTCGAGACCGACTCTCCGTACCTCGGCATCGAGCGCGACCAGCGCAACGAGCCGACGACTGTCCTGCGCACCGCATCGGCCCTTGCGCGGCTGCGGAACGAGACCTCCGAAGCCGTGGCCGCGGCCGCCAATGCGGCCTATGGCCGCCTCATCGGCGTCAGCCAGCCCGCATCGCCTTGACAGTCGCTCCTCGCACCTGATACTTTCCATTAGCACTCTCGCTGGTTGAGTGCCAGACCCCCAAATCGGGGACGGACCGCACCGGTTCACCCGGCGCTCCCAGCCCGAGTGCATGACATAGGCCTTCGGTCGGTGCCGCCCGGCATCGGTCAAATCAAGTCCAGATTCCAGGAGGTTCACCGCTTCCATGACCACCTCGGTCAGCGCGACGGCGACCCAGCTCAAGCCCCTCGGGGATCGGCTGGTCGTCAGGCCCACCCCCCGCGATGAGATGACCAAGAGCGGAATCGTCATACCCGACACCGCCAAGGAGCGCCCCCAGGAGGGGACGGTCCTCGCGGTCGGCCCGGGTCGAACGCTCGACGACGGCAGCCGGGAGCCCATGGAGCTCGCCGTCGGCCAGAAGATCCTCTTCCAGAAGTACGCCGGGACGGAGTTCAAGCTCGACGAAGAGGAGCTCCTGATCCTGTCCCAGAAGGACATCCTCGCCGTCATCGAATAGCGCATCGCATCGCTTAGCGCGTCTCAATTTCGGAGGAACAACCGACCGCCATGCCCAAGCAACTCCAGTTCAGCGAGGAGGCTCGGCGCTCCCTGAAGCGCGGCATCGACAAGATGTCCGAGGCCGTCAAGGTCACGCTTGGCCCCAAGGGTCGCTACGCCGTCCTCGACAAGAAGTTCGGTGCGCCGACGATCACCAACGACGGCGTCACCATCGCTCGCGACATCGAGCTCGAGGACCCATACGAGAACATGGGCGCTCAGCTGCTCGAGGAAGTCGCCACCAAGACCAACGACATCGCCGGTGACGGCACCACGACCTCGATCGTGCTGGCCCAGGCGATCATCACCGAGGGGATGAAGAACGTCACCGCCGGCAGCAGTCCGATGGGCATCAAGCGCGGCATCGAGAAGGGCGTCGATGCCGTCGTCGAAGAGATCAAGCGCCTGTCCAAGCCGGTGGCCACCCCCGACGACACGGCCCACATCGCGGCCATCAGCGCTCGTGACGTGGAGATCGGGAAGCTCATCAGCGAGGTGATGGGCAAGGTCGGCAAGGACGGGGTCGTGACCGTCGAGGAGTCGCAGGGCCTGAAGACCGAGACCGAGTACGTCGACGGCATGCAGCTCGACCGCGGCTACATCAGCCTGTACATGGCGACCAGCACCGAGGGCGGCAAGCTCGAGGCCGATCTCGACCAGCCCTACATCCTGGTCACCGACAAGAAGATCAGCGCGGTCGCCGACATCCTGCCCACCCTCGAGAAGGTGGTCCAGCTGGGCCGCCCGCTCCTGATCGTGGCCGAGGACGTCGACGGGGAGGCGCTGGCCACCCTGATCGTCAACAAGCTGAAGGGCACCATCAGCGTCCTGGCCGTCAAGGCTCCGGGCTTCGGCGACCGCCGCAAGGCCATGCTCGAGGACATCGCGACCCTGACCGGGGCGCGGGTCATCTCCGAGGAGGTTGGCCGCAAGCTGGACAGCGTCACGCTCGAGGACCTGGGCCAGGCGCGCCGCGTCACGGCCAACAAGGACACGACCACGATCGTGGATGGCAAGGGCTCGCCGGAGGCCATCAAGGCTCGCATGAGCCAGATCAAGCTCCAGATCGAGGACACCACGTCCGATTTCGACAAGGAGAAGCTCCAGGAGCGCCTGGCCAAGCTCTCCGGCGGAGTGGCGGTGCTCAAGGTGGGCGCGGCCACCGAGGTCGAGCTGAAGGAGAAGAAGCACCGCATCGAGGACGCCCTGTCGGCTGCCCGCGCGGGTGTCGAAGAGGGCATGGTGGCCGGCGGTGGATCCGTCCTGGTCCACGCCGCTCCGGCACTCGACAAGGTGGAGGTCCTGGGTGACGAGGCGGTCGGCGTGTCGATCCTGCGCCGCGCGCTCGAGGAGCCGCTCCGCCAGATCGCGATCAACGCGGGCCTGGAAGGCTCGGTCGCGGTCGAGGCGGTCCGCAAGCTGGAGCCGGGACACGGGTACGACGCCGAGAAGGGCGAGTACACCGACATGTTCGCGGCCGGCATCATCGACCCGGCCAAGGTGACCCGCTCGGCGCTGCAGAACGCCGCGTCCGTCGCGGCGCTCCTGCTCGAGACGGAGACCGTGGTCACCGACATCCCCGAGAAGGAGAAGGCGCCGATGCCCGGCATGGGCGGCGGGATGGACTACTAGCCCCAGCCCTTACCTTCTCACGCGTAAGAGCCCCG
>JBIOTW010000039.1:0-5566 GCA_044866355.1 Candidatus Limnocylindria bacterium
AGAACGGGCATGGCGACGGGTCCGGCAGTGATGCCAAGCCCGCCCAGACCTACCACGAGGACAAGAACGAGCCCGATCACAACCGGCCAGACAAGACTCCGGTTCCCGCTCCCACCCCCAAGCCCGCTCCCGTGGAGCAGCCCAAGCCCGTGGAGCAGCCCAAGCCTCCGGCTCAGCCCGCGCCCCCGGCCACCATCAGCGGCCTGGCCCTGAACCTCCAGACCTTCGACGGTAAGTTCAAGCTGGCCTGGTCGGCCTTCGAAGGCGACGGGTTCGCCTATTACAAGGTCGTTCGCTCCTCCGATGGCGCGGTCAGCTGGCCGCTCGGCCCGGGCGACTCCCTCATCGCCTACGCCACCGACCGGTGGGACACCCTGTACAAGGACTTCCCGCCCTGCGGCGCCACGTGGAGCTACGCGGTCTTCGCCGTCATGAGTGGCGAGAGCGGCTACGCCACCCTGGCCGCCAGCAACGTGGCCAGCGCCTTCGTTCAGTGCGTCGTGAAGCCAACCCCGGGTCCGGTCTACCAGCTGGGCTTCTCGGTCGAGGTCATCGACGGCCAGGCCCACCTGACCTGGGAGCAGTGCACCTCCGACGCCTTCGGCGCGTACAAGGTCGTGCGGTCGCAGACCAACACCGATCCGATGTACCCGCTCAATGACGGCACCGAGCTGATCGCCGCCATCGGTGACTCGTCGGTGACCAGCCTGGTGGACGGCAACGTGTCGTCCGGCCAGACGTGGCACTACCGGGTGCTGGCCATGGCCAACGACGGGTGGGGCTGGTACCCCATCGGTAAGACGCCGGTGATCACGGTGACGATCCCGTAGTCGGAGGACCGATGCTGACGAGGCGGGGCCACGCATGGGAACTGGGACAGCGGTACCCAGTAGTACCCGAGGGCGATGGCCCCGCCCCGCACTTCCCCCCACGATGCGGCGACGCATGGACCCTGACCGTCGTGCCCCCAGCCGACTGCCGAACGAGCTCGAACGCGCGCTCGTGGCCCGTGCTGCCGGCCGGCCGCCGGATACCGCCGCCTTCGTGGAGCTCTACGACTTCTACCTCCCACGGATCTACGGATTCATCTACCGACGGATTGGAGAACGCAGCGTGGCCGAGGATCTGACCGCCACCGCCTTCGAGAAGGGCCTCGATGCGCTGCGGCGTGGCACGTTCCGCAACGACACGTTTGGCGGGTGGCTGTACCGCGTGGCGTCCAATGCGTGCGTCGACCACGTCCGCCGCTCATCGCGGCTGATGGCCTTGGACGGAACCGCCAGCGGCCGCCCAGCCTGGATCGACCGAGCCAACGAGCCCGCGGCCCAGGAGGCGTGGGCCACCGCCGTCGAGCGCGACGAGCTCCAGCGGGCAATGGCCCAGCTCCCCGAGCGGCATCGGCGGGTGTTGACCCTGCGCTTCTACGACGACCTGGATCCGGCCGAGGCCAGCGCGGTCCTCGGCTGCTCGCCGGGCACATTCGCCGTGCGCCTGCACCGGGCCCTGGCGGCTCTTCGTGGAGTTCTTCTGACGGAGCAGACCGATGTCGCCTAAGGACCGCAACCGCTTCTCCGACCGCGGTGCCGATCGCGGCGCCGACGACCGGGACGCCGACCGCGGATTCTCGGACCGCGGTGCCGATCGCGGTGCCGACGACCGAGGCGTGGATCGCGGTTTCGCCGATCGCAACCTGTCCTCGGACCGCGGCTTCCGCGATCGTGGTTTCGCCGACCAAGGCTTCGCCGACCGGGGCTACTCCGACCGCGGGTTCTCCGATCGCGGCCTGGAACAACAGCTGACCGATGCCGGCCGCCAGGCCCGCCTAACGGCGGGCGGTGGACGCCCGGATCCCATGTTCGCGGCCGAGCTGCGCGAGCGGCTGGTCACGCGACTCGAGACAGATCGGCCTTCCCTCTGGCCCTTCGGTATCGGTCGGCGGATTGCGCGCGTGGTGCCCGTATCGGTTGCCGCGCTGCTCTTTGCGGTCGCCGTCGTTGGCGCCTCTCAGCTGAACCTGGGTGCGCCCGAATCGTCCGAACCGCCCACGGCGGCCACCCATGAGCCTGACCAGACCGATGGCCCCGCCCCGACCGGTTTCCCCGAAGCCTCGGACGAACTCGACTTCATCGTGCCGGTGGTGACGCCTGCGCCCACTGCAGAACCGACGCCACCCCCGCCCGCTCCCACTCCGCCGCCGCCACCGCCTCCGCCAGCACCCACGCCCACGCCTCCGCCGCCGCCACCGCCACCGCCGCCACCTCCACCGGCGACGCTCTCGCTGTCACTGAAGTCGTGTGACGGCGGTGTCGTCATCCAGTGGTCGAAGTACCCCGGCGCCGACTTCAACCACTACACAACCCTGCGCAACACGACGAACAACATCCCGCTCGCGTACCCGCCTCAGGGCGGCGCGGTGGACTTCGGTGGGACGTACACCAACGATCGCTTCGCGCTTTCGGCGGTCGATGCGACCGGCTCACCGCCCACGACCTACTACTACCGGGCCATGGCTTTCAACGCCGCCGACCAGGTGGTGGCCGCGTCGGCCGTCGGATCCGCCCAGGCCAAGCCGATGGCTTCGCTGGACCCGTTCAGCGTGGCACCCAGCGGCGCCGATACCCAGTTCTCGTGGACGCCATACGCCGGCCCGGCCGGGTGCTTCACGTACTACAAGCTCGTGGCATCGCCGACGAACCCGAGCCCAAGCTACCTGAACGGCGATCCGTACCTGTGGGCCGGCTCAACGCAGACTGATGGGGCGGTCGTGCTGCCAACAGGCCCCTACTGGGTCAGCGGACAGACCTACTACACGCGGATCCAGGTGATCCGGACCACTGATCTGGGGGCATTCGTGGCAGCCCAATCGGCCGTCGTCACCTACACCGTCCCCTAGGCGACCCTCCCGATAGATCACGGCCTCGCGCCCGCCCTCTCAGCGCATATATTGACAATCATCTATATACTCATCTCGTGAAGTCCATCGATCCCGACGTCGAGCTCCTCCAGGCCATCGCCGATCCCGTCCGGCTGTCGATCGTCCGGCAGCTCGCCGCCTCCCCCGGATCGATCTGCGCGTGTGACCTGACCGAGTGCTGCACAGTCAGCCAGCCAACCGTCAGCCACCACCTGAAGGTGCTCCGGGAAGCCGGCGCGGTCACGACCGAGCGGCGCGGCACGTTCATCTATTACGAGCTTGCGCCCGACTTCGCCCGCCGCTGGTCGGGGATCGGCGCCAGCCTGGCCGGACTCGTCCCCCTCGCGTAGCCATCACGATCAAGGAGAAACCGATGTCTGAACCGATCCACGAGATGGTGCGCGAGCACTACGCCAAAGCGGCCCTGCAAGTCCTCGATCAGGGTATCCAGGCCTGCTGCGGTGACGGCTGCTGCGGCGCGGCCGGCTGCACCGATGAGCAGGCGGGTATCACGTTCTACTCCGACCTCGACCAGGCGGACCTGCCCGGTGCCGCACGGCTCGCGTCATTGGGCTGCGGCAATCCCATCGCGGTCGCCGACCTCAACCCGGGGGAGCGGGTCCTGGACCTGGGCTCCGGCGGCGGCATCGACGTCCTGCTCTCCGCCAAGCGGGTCGGCCCCACCGGTCGCGCATTCGGCCTGGATATGACCGATGAGATGCTGGCCCTCGCCCAGCGCAACGTCGCCGAAGCGGGCGCCACCAACGTCGAGTTCCTGAAGGGCCATATCGAGTCCATTCCGCTGCCCGCGGACTCGATCGACGTGGTCATCTCCAACTGCGTCGTGAACCTCGCCGCGGACAAGCCGAGCGTCTTCCGGGAGGTCGCCCGGGTCCTGCGGCCAGGCGGTCGGATCGGCATCACCGACATCGTCGCCGACGACTCGCTGACGCCAGCGGAGCGGGCCGAGCGTGGCTCGTACGCCGGCTGCATCGCCGGCGCGCTATCGGTCTCCGAATTCGCCGATGGACTGCGTGAGGTTGGCCTGACCAATGTCTCGGTCACGCCCACCCACGATGCGGCGCCGGGCATGTACAGCGCCATCATCCGCGCCACCAAGCCAGCCGCGGCCTGAGGCACACCCACCCCAGTCGTTCCCGCGCTTCCCCTAGCCCTGGAATGTGACTGCCGCTGATCCCTATCGGCCAACATCGGTCCTCTGATTGGCTGACGTGTGCTTGCTACGGCCACATTTCGCCGGTCAGGAGCCCCAAATCGGACTGGGCTGGCGTCTGCGTGGCCGTTAGGTATCACCGACCAATACAACGCTTCGGTCATGGCCTGATAAGGACCCCGTGGCAGCCTTGGTCGGTGCCCAACCGCCAACCCCGTCGCATCGAGAGCACCCGGCAAGGGACGCGCCTCCTGGGCGAGCTGGGAGATGAGCTTCGGGAGGCGCGCCTGCGTTCCGGTCTCACCCAGACGGACCTTGCGAGGTCCCTTGGCACGACCCGGCGTCGGGTCGGGTGGATCGAGAGCGGCCGGGTCCGCCAACTTGCCCTGACCGACGTCGCAGCCCTGGCGGGCATCGTCGGCCTGCGGCTGCATGCCCGCCTCTACCCAGCGGGGCCCCCGATTCGCGATGTGGCTCAGGTGGCGCTGCTTGACCGATTCCGGCGCCGCCTCTCCCCGGAGTGGCAAGTCCGCCTCGAGGCGCCGCTTCCCCTTCGGGGCGATCAGCGAGCGTGGGACATGCTTCTACGGAACCGGGGCGTGACCGTCGGGGTCGAGGCGATCAGCCGGCTCCGTGACGTCCAAGCACAGGTGCGCGCCGCGCAGCTCAAACGCCGCGACGCAGAGGTGCTTCGGCTCGTTCTGCTGGTGGCCGCGACTCACGCCAACCGTCGCGCGCTCGCGAGTGCGGAGGCAGTGGTTCGAACCGAATTCAAGATCGGAACGCGCTCAGCGCTCGGCGCGCTCGCCGAAGGGCGAGACCCCGGCGGCGACGCCCTGGTCCTACTCTGACGGCTGGCCAATCAGAAGCCGGCGATCACCCAGCGCCGCCGGCCCTACTTACGCTGATACTTCCCGGTGAGCTTGGCCTCGGCCAGGACCTTGCCGAACATGGCGGCCCGGATGGGGGCAGCCGCGATCTCCGCGCCGACCACAAGGGGCTCGCTCAGGGCATACAGGGTGAAGCTGTACCGATGCTCCTCGCCGGACGGGGGACATGGTCCGCCGTACGTGGCGGGCCCGAAGTCAGTGCTTCCCTCAACGGCGCCTTCCGGCAGGTTGCCCGACGCGCCTTCGGGCAGGGACGTGGTGTCGGTGGGAAGGTTGACGACCAGCCAGTGGGTCCACAGTCGCGCGTCGATGTCCTCGGCGATGAGGACCCACGCGGCGGTCCCGGCTGGGCCTTGACCCCAGGCCAAGGGCGGCGAGACGTTGTCGCCATCGCAGGTGTGCTTGGCGGGGATCGCCCCACCGTCGGTGAATGCCGAACTGGTCAGGCTCAGCTGCGTGATCACGCTGCTCATCTGTGTCGGTGCCTCCGTACTTTGCACAGGCGCCGGCCCGCAGCCGGGGACCCAGAGCAGCGCCGCCACCGCGGACCACCCAAGGATGTGGCGCCCGGTCACCGCGACTAGCCTA